>USSJ01000133.1 GCA_900557285.1 uncultured Clostridia bacterium
CACAGATTTTTGTCCGTCGTCGAAGAGGAGCTGGTATAAATATAGAACATGCTCGTTGCGCTGTTGTAGTAATAAGCATTGCTGCCTTCCGCGCCGCTCTTCGTGCGGTTCCAGTACATCAGCCTGGTGCTGTCCGATTTGACATACGAATAGGTGCCGAGTGCGCCGAGTTTATTGGTCAGACCCGATCCGTTTTCAATGATGTGTCCGCCCGCTTCCACTTCTCCGTACAGACGGTTCGTAGGCTTTGTATGCTCCGCGTCTTCCCACACGGACGCCGTGATCACTTTGACCGTACCGTCGGAATTGAGCGTCGTACCGTCGTAATCGAGCGCTTTGAGGTCTTCGACCGCATCGGACGTATCCATGCTGTCGTACGTATAGCCGCCGCCGACCATACGATCATTCTTATAATCGTGAATCACCGTGTTATCAAAGAAATCCGCATCGATCAGGGCCATGTAATGGTCGACCGTCTGGCGATAATAATCGCGGTAAAGCGTGTATTTAAGTGTGTATTCTTCTCCGTTAAAGGAAATGCGGACGGAGATTTCGGGGCGACGGGTACTGCACGCCGTAAACATGAACGCACATCCGCAAAGGACTGCCGCCGAAACCGCAACGGCAAACAGCCGCACAAGTTTTCCGCCGATCGTTTTCAACATATTGCCTCCTGAAAATTAGCTTTTCCATGCGCAAAAAATGCGCTTTCCGCCACTTTGAATGGGTACTGTTTTATTTTACCCGTTATTTTGAAAATCGTCAAGTACTTTTACGCATTTATGCGAATTTCGCGCAGAATTATCCGAATTTATCACATTTCGCGCGCATTTTCTGCGCGCGGGGATACCCCTGCGTTTGCGGTTTTAACCCGATCCTCCGCGATGTGTATGCGACGAAAAACGGCGCGGCATTCTGCCGCGCCGGAATTTCTTGGATCGCTTACGGCAAAAAAACGGGAGCCAGTTCCCGTTTTTTGCATGAAAGGGCGAAAATCGGAATTACACCAATTCGATGATTGCCATTTCGGACGCATCGCCGCGGCGTTCGCCGAGGTTCACGATGCGCGTATAGCCGCCTGCGCAATTCTTTTCGTCATTGCGCTGTGCGTATTTGGGTGCGATCTCATTGAACAGCTTCTCGATGAGCGGATGTGCGACGTCCTTCGTGCGAGCCTTGTAAGCGGACTTGCTTTCGTTGAACGCTTTGATCTCCTGCAGATCGTAGAGTTTGCTCATGATCCTGCGGCGTGCGGCAAGTTTCTTCGGGCCGTCTTTCACGACCGTAACCGTAACTTCGCGCTCTTTTTTGCCCGTTTTTTCGGTTACGACTTTGCTGCTCTCGATCGTATCGTCATACGAATTGATCGCCGCGGTGATAATTTTTTCGACGTAAGACTGCAATTCTTTCGCGCGGGCTTTCGTCGTTTCTATTTTTCCGTACCAGAGAAGGTTGGATGCCTGGTTTCTCAAAATGGCAATTCTCTGTTCGCTCGTTCTGCCCAGTTTTCCCGGCATAATGTTAGTCCTCCTTTTTTTCTAATGAAAGTCCGTAAGATTCCAGTTTCTGAATGACCTCATCCAACGACTTTCTGCCGAGGTTGCGAACTTTGAGCATTTCTTCCTCGGTTTTCTTGGTTAAATCTTCGACGGTGTGGATGTTCGCGCGCTTTAAGCAGTTGTAGGAACGGACGGAAAGGTCCATGTCCTCGATCGCCATGGCGAGAACCTGCTGCTGTTTGTCGTCTTCGTTCTTCACGAGAATGTCCATTCCCTTGATCGAATCGCTCAGATTCACGAACAGGCCGATGTGATCCTGCATGATTTTCGCGGCGAGAGAGACGATCTCTTTCGCGGAAAATGCGCCGTTTGTCCAAACTTCCATGACCAGCTTATCGTAGTCGATGCTCTGCCCTACGCGCGTGCTTTCAACGTTGTAGTTGACCTTTTTGACGGGCGTGTAGATGGAATCGACGGGGATATAGCCGATCGGATGGTTTTTATTCGAACCCGCACCTTTGTAGCCCCTGCCGCGGCCGACCGTGATTTCCATGTCGATCTTTGCGCCTTCGTCTACCGTGCAAATATACTGGTCTTTGTTGATGACCTCTACTTCCGCATCCTGTTCCAGGTCGGCGCCCGTGATCACCACGGGGCCTTCCTTGCAGATGTGAAGCGTTTTGACGTAATCTTTGTCTGTCGTCGCCGTCTGTATGGCAAGCGTCTTCAAGTTGAGGATGATCTCGGGGACATCCTCCTTGACGCCGGGAAGCGCAGAAAACTCATGCTTCACCAGCCCGTCCGGATAGAACCGGATCCCTTGCACCGCAGCACCGGGAAGCGCCGAAAGAAGTATCCTTCTCAGACAGTTTCCTATTGTAAGACCGAAACCCTTTTCGAGAGGTTCGACAACGATCTTCGCGTAGCTTTTCGCTTCGTTCTCTTCCACCTCGATTTTGGGCATATCCATTTCGATCATGCGTTATTACCTCCTTGCTTCGGCGTTACTTATTACTTGGAGTACAGCTCGACGATCATATGCTCTGCAATCTGACTGTCGATGTCTTCCCTTGCAGGCAAAGCGATTACCTTTCCTTCGAGTTTTTCGGGATCGAATTCCAGCCATTTGGGCATATTGCCGACTTTCGCGGATTTGATCTCCTCAAAATATTTATCTTTCTTTCTGTTTTCCTTGACGGCAATGACGTCGCCCGCCTTCACGATGTAGGAAGGGATGTTGACCGTTTTGCCGTTGACAGTGAAATGCGCATGGTTGACGAGCTGTCTTGCCTGTGCGCGGGATCCGCCGAGTCCCATGCGGAACACAACGTTATCCAGACGGCGCTCGAGCAGGGAGAGCATGTTTTCACCGGTGATGCCCTTCATGCGGTCAGCCATTTCATAATATTTGCGGAACTGGCCTTCCTGTACGCCGTAAATTCTCTTGGTCTTCTGTTTTTCACGAAGCTGCAAGCCGTACTCGGAAACTTTCTTTCTTGCCGCACCGTGCGCACCCGGAGCCACAGGGCGTTTTTCGAACGCGCATTTGCCCGAATAGCATCTGTCGCCCTTCAAAAAGAGTTTAGCACCCTCTCTGCGGCAAAGACGGCATTTGGAATCTCTGTATGTTGCCATTTCTTTCTCTCCTTAAACTTATACTCTGCGGCGTTTCGGGGGCCTGCAACCGTTGTGCGGAATGGGCGAAACGTCGGTGATCATCGTAATTTCCAGTTCAGCCGCTGCCAGAGCGCGGATCGCCGCTTCTCTGCCTGCGCCGGGGCCTTTCACATAGACTTCGACGGAACGAAGCCCGTGTTCTTTCGCGATTTTTGCCGCGGTATCCGCCGCAGACTGCGCTGCGAACGGCGTGCCCTTTCTCGAACCTTTGAAGCCGAGACTGCCTGCGCTCGACCACGAAATCGCGTTGCCGTTCATATCGGTGATGGTCACGAGCGTATTGTTGAACGAGGACTGGATATGAGCCTGGCCCTTGTCAACTTTTTTCAGCTCTTTGCGACGGCGGACTTGCGCCGTCTTTTTCGTTGCTGCTGCCATTGTTTCTTATCCTCCTCGATTATTTCTTCTTCTTCGCTACCGTGCGGCGCGGGCCTTTACGCGTACGCGCGTTGCGTTTGCTGCTCTGTCCGCGGACAGGCAAGCCCTTTCTGTGACGGATGCCGCGATAGCAGCCGATCTCCATCAGGCGCTTGATGTTCAGGTTGACTTCGCCGCGGAGTTCGCCCTCCACGCGCAAATTGTGATCGATATATTCTCTGAGTTTGGAAACGTCGTTTTCGTCCAGATCTTTGACTCTCGTGTCGGGATTGATGCCCGTCGCCGCAAGAATTTTCTTGGACGTGGTGAGCCCTATACCGTAGATATAGGTAAGCCCGATTTCCACCCGTTTTTCTCTGGGTAAATCTACACCGGCAATACGTGCCATTTGTCCTTTTGACCTCCGTTTGGATTTTTAATAATGATTGTTATCTATATGCCGATCGTGCGCGCGCAGACGCAAAAATTGGAATGACGCGGCTGCTGCTGCGCATGAGATTATTTTCGCTTTATCAGCCCTGTCTCTGTTTATGGCTCTTGTTCTTGGAGCAGATGACCATGACCTTGCCGTTTCTTTTGATGACTTTGCATTTGTCGCACATCGGTTTTACTGACGGTCTTACTTTCATTTTTTTATTCCTCCGAAAAAATTCTTTCGCTCGTATTCCGCGCCGCGGAATGTCTGTTTACTGTGATCGTACGGGACAAAGTCCCCTGCCTTGGCAATCAGTTTTTGCTGCGCCAGGTGATCCTGCCCTTCGTGAGATCGTACGGGCTCATTTCCAGTTTGACCATATCTCCCGGGATGATCCGGATATAATTCATACGAAGTTTTCCGGAAATGTATGCCGTGATCACATGACCGTTGGAAAGCTGCACTTTGAACGTCGCGTTGGGCAACGCCTCGATGATTTTGCCTTCGGTCTCTATAACGTCGT
>USSJ01000134.1 GCA_900557285.1 uncultured Clostridia bacterium
CGAATTGCGGGCGGCAGAAAGGGATTGATGCAGTCCGGCAGCTTGCCCGGCGGGACGGTGAGCCCCTCCGCGTCGAAATGACAGATCTGCCCCGCCGCGTGTACGCCGGCATCCGTCCGTCCGCTTCCCGTTACCCGCGAAACAATGCCGAACCGTTCCGTTACCGCCCGTTCCAGTTCTCCCTGCACAGTCCTGCCGTTCTCCTGGATCTGCCAGCCGCAAAAATGCGTACCGTCATAACAGACTTTCATTACTATATTCATAGTTTGCACCATTTTCAGCACAACGTATGCGCTTTTTTACAACATCATCCAAAAAAATAATTGAGAATCGCAAACTTGCCGCCGAAGTAAATATTCAAAAACACCACGCCGGTGATCAGCCCCGCCAGCAAAACCAGCCCTACCGCGTCGCGCCAGCCGAATGTAAGTTTTTTGTACTTCGTCCTGCCCTTCGAACCGCTGTAACAGCGCGCATCCATCGCATCGCCCAAATCTTCCGCCCTGCGGAACGCACTCACCAAAAGAGGTACGAGTACGGGGATCATCGCCTTTGCACGCTTGATCAGCCCCCCCGTTTCAAAATTTGCACCGCGCGCTTTCTGCGCCGCTATAATGCGGTTGGTCTCATCGATCAGCGTCGGGATAAACCGCAGCGCAATGCTCATGATCAGCGCCAGTTCATGTACGGGAAAACGGATCCATTTGAGCGGCGTAAGCAGGCTTTCGATCCCGTCCGTCAGAGCGACGGGCGTCGTCGTCAGCGTCAGCACCGACGTTCCCAATACGAGCAAAAACAGCCGCATCGCCAAGAAAATCATATTGATGATCGATTCCCAGGAAATCGTGATCACCCACCACTGCGCCAGAATATGCAGATCGCTCGACGACGAATAAAAAAACAGGTTCAGAACGGCGGTAAATATGATAATAAAGAGGATCATTTTCACCGACCGCAGAACACTCCCTGCCGGTACGCGCGAAAATGCGACCGCAACGATCAGAAACAGCGTTACCGCCGCCAGACCGAAAAAGTTGTTCGCCAGAAAAATCGCCACGATATACGCAATGACAAGCACGATCTTCGCCCGCGGATCCATCCTGTGTACAAACGACTGCGTGGGATAATATTGCCCGAACGTTACATCATTCAGCATGACGTTCACCGCCTTTCCCGTACAGGGCCAATACTTTTTCCACAAAATCGTCGCAGGTAAAATCCGTATCGATTCTGTATCCCTTTTCTTTCAAAATTCGCGCGCATTTTGCGGTAACGGGTATATCCAATCCGAGCGAAAGCAGTTCTTCACTGCGGGAAAAAATCTCCGAAGGTTTCCCCTCCATGACCACCTTACCAGCCGAAAAAACCGCTGCTCGCGTACAGTTTTCTGCAATCTCGTCCATGTCGTGCGATACGATGATGATCGTCTTGCACCAGCCGCCGTGAATGGAATGCAAAAGTTCCATCAGCTCTTTCTTTCCCAAAGGATCCAGTCCCGCCGCAGGTTCGTCCAGGATCAATATCTCCGGCTTTGTTACAATCACCCCTGCAATTGCCACGCGGCGTTTCTGCCCGCCCGAAAGCTCGAACGGCGACGCATCCTTTACCGCTTTCCAGTCCAATCCGACCGTTTCCAGCGCTTCCCTGACCGCCGCCTGCGATTCTTCCTCGTTCAGGTCTTTGCGGAAATTTTTCAGTCCGAACACGACATCCTTTTCCACCGTTTCGGCAAACAACTGGTATTCCGGGTACTGGAACACCATCCCGACCTTGCTGCGAAGCTCCAGAAAGTTGCACTTTTTCTCCGCAAGATCGTAATCGCCGATCTTCAGATACCCGTCCGTAAGCTTCAAAAGCCCGTTCAGATGCTGCACAAACGTGGATTTTCCGCTTCCCGTATGCCCGATGATCCCGAAAAACTCGCCTTCCTTGATTTCGATATCCACACCGTCCAGCGCCGTACTGGCAAAAGGCGACTTCGGATTATAAACATATTTCAGCCCTTTTGCAACGATCCGCATATTTCCTCCGCCAGTTCCTCTGCCGTAAACGCATTCCCGACGGGCATGCCCGCCTCCTGCAGACGTTTACAGATATATGCCGCGCGCGGCAGCGTCAGATTGTATGTTTCCAGCTCCTCGCTTCGCGCAAAGATCTCTTCGGGCGCACCGTCCATTACCACTTCGCCGCGATGCATCACGATCGCGCGATCGGCCTGCAAGGCTTCGTCCATAAAATGCGTGATCAGGATCACCGTCATGCCCTGCTCTTTGTTCAGACGGCGCACCACCTCCATGACTTCCCTTCTGCCTTTCGGATCGAGCATGGCCGTGGATTCGTCCAGGATCATGATCTTCGGCAGGATCGCAAGCACGCCCGCGATCGCAATGCGTTGTTTCTGTCCGCCCGATAGGCGCGACGGCGTCGCATGGCGGAATTTTTCCATCCCCACTGCCTTCAGCGCAAAATCGATACGCCTGCCGATCTCCTCGCGCGGCACGCCGATATTTTCGGGACCGAACGCCACATCGTCTTCCACGATGCTCGCCACCGTCTGGTTATCCGGGTTCTGAAACACCATGCCTGCACTCTTGCGGATCTCAAAGGTTTTCTTCTCGTCCAACGTATCCATGCCGAACACCGTTACGCGGCCGGATACAGGCTCCAAAAGCGCGTTGATCAGTTTCGCCAGCGTACTCTTTCCGCTGCCGTTCCTGCCCAGAATCGCCACAAACTCGCCTTCACGGATCGTCAGCGTTACACCGTTGACGGCAAACGTGCTATCATCATCCCTGTAGGTATATTTTACATTGTCGAAATGTACCGCTTCCATAGCTCAACATTATAACAAAAACGGAAAATTTATACAACGATTTTGAGGCTCACGGAATGTATTTTCATGCGTTCTTGATAAATCTTTGACAATTTTCACCGATTTATATTGACTAATCTTTGAAAAAACATTATAATAAGGAAGGAGTTTTGCGGAACATATTCTGCATTTGCTCCGCTTATTTTTGTAAAACTAACTATCGGAGGTTCTATTTCCTATGAAGAAGATGACGATTGACGGCAATACCGCCGCCAGCCACGTCGCTTACGCATTCTCTGAAGTTGCGGCTATTTATCCTATCACCCCCTCTTCGCCGATGGCGGAAGTCGCGGATGAATGGGCTACCGCGGGCAGAGTGAACATGTTCGGCCAGAAACTGCGCCTTGCCGAAATGCAGTCGGAAGGCGGTGCCGCAGGCGCCGTACACGGCTCTCTTTCCGCAGGTGCTCTGACCACGACATACACCGCCAGCCAGGGACTTTTGCTCATGATCCCGAACATGTACAAGATCGCGGGCGAATTGCTCCCGACCGTGTTCCATGTCAGCGCCCGCGCGATCGCCGCGCATTCGCTGAACATCTTCGGCGACCATCAGGACGTTATGGCTTGCCGCCAGACCGGTTTTGCGATGCTCGCTTCCTGTTCCGTTCAGGAAGTTATGGATCTTGCGCTCGTCGCGCACCTTTCCACGCTCAAAGCAAAAGTGCCGTTCCTGCACTTCTTTGACGGCTTCCGCACTTCCCACGAAGTATCCAAGATCGACGTCATCGACTACGACGAAATGAAATCGCTCGTCGACATGAAAGACATCGACGATTTCAAGAGCCGCGCTCTGAACCCGGAACACCCGATCCAGAAAGGTACCGCACAGAACGGCGACACCTACTTTCAGAACCGCGAAACGGCGAACAAGTATTACCTCGCTACCCCCGCGATCGTTCAGGAAATGATGGACAAGGTTTCCAAACTCACGGGCAGAAGCTATCACCTGTTCGATTATTGCGGCGCTCCCGACGCGGAAAACGTCGTCGTGATCATGGGCAGCGGTGCGGACGCTATGGAAGAAACCATCAACCGCATGAACAAAGAAGGTCATAAAGTCGGCTTGGTCAAAGTCCGCCTGTACCGTCCGTTCGTTGCAGATGCGTTCGTTGCAGCACTGCCGAAGACCTGCAAAAAGATCGCAGTTCTCGATCGCACGAAGGAACCCGGCTCTCTCGGCGAACCCCTCTACCTCGACGTTTGCTCCGCACTCTTCGAAAAGGGAGTCAGCAAGATCAAAGTCGTCGGCGGGCGTTACGGTCTCGGTTCCAAAGAGTTCAACCCGTCCATGTGCTACGCGGTTTACAAGAACCTCGAATCCAAAAATCCGAAGAACCACTTTACCGTGGGTATCTACGACGATCTGACCAATACATCCCTCGACTTCTCCGAGAAGTACGATGCGGCTCCCGAAGGCGCGATTTCCTGTAAGTTCTACGGGCTCGGCTCGGACGGCACGGTCGGCGCCAACAAGGATTCCATCAAGATCATCGGCGACCACACCGACATGTACGCGCAGGCTTACTTCTTCTAC
>USSJ01000135.1 GCA_900557285.1 uncultured Clostridia bacterium
TATTTTTTAAAACATCTTTATAGATCGCAAGATCCTTATCCAAAAAAACATCAAATATGATCCGCATATCGTATCCCGTTTCAAGAAGCCAGTTTTTGACTGCCCCGACAGCCACAGCCGCCGCTTCATCGTTCGGAAAACTGAAAATACCCGTGGATATACAACAAAAGGCGATCGTGTGTAATTTCATTTCCTTCGCGAGATTCAGACTGGACAAATAGCAATTCCGCAAAATGCGCCGATCCTCTTCCGTAACGCGCAAACCGACCATCGGTCCGACTGTGTGTATAATATATTTTGACGGAAGATTATATGCGAGAGTTATCTTGGCGCATCCTGCCGGTTCGGCTTCGCCCTGCGCCCCCATAATTTTCGAACAATCCAGCCGTACCTGCACCCCGGCACGCGAATGGATCACATTGTCAATACACTTGTGATGCGGAATGAAACATCCCAACAATGAGTTATTGGCAGCGTTTACGACAGCATCCGCATTCAATCGCGTGATGTCACCCTGCCAGAGAGCAATATTCTCTCTGTACTCCAATCCGTCAACATCAATGACGCCATTTTCTTCCGTTTCCGAACCGAACAGCCGATCCTGTATTTCCAGGAAACGCTCCGAAACAGGATTCGGCAATCTCTGGTTCAAAAAACCCCAGATCAGATCGCGCTTGATCTTGTACGGATAGCTGAACGCAGCAATTTCATTCCGTTCTTCCAAAAGCGTACCCAGCATCTCGTCGCAAATGGAACTCTTTTCCGTTTCGGTCAGGATTTCTCTTTTCCGAGGCTTGTATACAAGATCGATTATATCTTTATACTCGCTGAGAGTCAGCATACTTATCCTCCAACCGATCGATTATTTTGCGGCGTTAAAATTGATCAGGCACCCTTTCAGAATAATATTTTTTTCATCCTGCGTAAGAGCTCCCACTTGAAGCACGATATCTTTTACGGTCTTGCCGCTCAATTGCTTTGCAGGAATATTTTCCGC
The DNA here is from genome assembly GCA_900557285.1 of uncultured Clostridia bacterium. Lineage (GTDB taxonomy): Bacteria > Bacillota > Clostridia > Christensenellales > Borkfalkiaceae > Borkfalkia. Next base: position 998 of record USSJ01000135.1, read on the forward strand.
TCCCTCCGCAATGTACTTATCGATATCCTCAATATAAATATAATCGCCGACTTTGAAATGCAGTTTTTCGCACGTAAACGGCAGCATTCCCCAGTTGATCAGATTGCTGCGATAGCGCTTTGTAGCATATTCTTTCGCGATATTGGCGATTCCGCCCAGCACGCGCTGACAGGAAGCCGCTTGCTCGCGCGCCGAACCGTCGCCGGGCTTGACCGCAACGACTACGCTTCCGTAAATCGTATCATCGCGCACGGAAAGAAGTTCCACATCTTTGAGGACTTTTTCAGGCAAGGTACCCGTTTCCCTGCGGATCTCCTCGTCCGCCTTTACGGCTTTTGCTCTCCCGACATAGGCAGGGTCCTTTCTGGACAAGGCAAATTCTGCAAGTTTCAAAGGATTGGAACGATACGAAGACGTTTCGCCGGAAGGGATCAATTCATCCGTCGTCGTAACGGGATCATGGATCACGCTGACCGCCTTCATAAGAAGATTTCTGCCGAGCGGGATCATTTCGGGCCAATCGGCTATATTCGGGCCGTATTTCAGTTCTTCATCGCGATGTGCCTTGCCCGCCCCGCAATACACTCTGTTTTTATAGATCTGTGCATCAAAGAAATATTTTTTGACCTTTTTCGTGTATTGTATTTCCGTTGCGGGGGTCAGTTTTCCGCCGTTAGCCGCCGTGGCGGCAATCGAACGCGCATCCATGAGAGCCACCGCGGCCAACTGTCCCGCCGCAGGTTTGCTGCCCTCCCTGCTTTCAAAGTTACGCGTTGTATGACGTATTGATAAGCCGTTGTTGGCGGGAACATCTCCTGCTCCGAAACAAGGCCCGCAGAATGCGGTTTTAATAATGGCCCCGGCATCCATCAACCCGCCGACATAGCCGTTTTCCACAAGCGCCTTATACACGGGCTGGCTCGACGGATACACGCTGAGAGAAAATTCATCCGTTCCCGTCGAATGCCCTTTGAGAATTTCATACGCTTCCGCTATATTTTCATACATGCCGCCGGCACAGCCTGCAATGATCCCTTGATTGACATACAGGCCGTCTTCGCGGATCTTATCCGTGAGAGTAAATTTATCGTCTCCGCGAAGTTTTCTGCCCGCCGCTTCCACTTCTTCCAAAATTTCACGGGGATGCTCCAAAAGTTCACGGATCGTAAATGCATTGCTCGGATGGAACGGCAACGCGATCATCGGTTCTATCGTTGACAGATTGATCACGATGCCGCTGTCATAATATGCAGGTTCCGAAGGCTTGAGTTCTTTAAAGTCTCCCTCTCTGCCGTGAATCTTGTAATATTCACGCGTTTTTTCATCCGTTTCCCAGATAGACGAAAGGCAAGCCGTTTCCGTCGTCATCACATCAATGCCGTTTCTATAATCCATGGAAAGATTTTTAATTCCGGGCCCGATAAATTCCAGCACTTTGTTTTTGACAAATCCGTTTTTGAATACGGCTCCGCACAGAGCGATCGCAACGTCCTGCGGGCCCACGCCTTTCTTCAGATTGCCGCGCAAATAGACCGCTACCGTTTCGGGTCTGCGGATATCATACGTTTTATTCAGAATCTGCTTTACGAGCTCAGGGCCGCCTTCACCGATTGCCATAGTTCCCAATGCGCCGTAGCGGGTATGTGAATCGCTCCCGAGAATCATCCTGCCCACTTTTGCTTCCATTTCGCGCATATATTGGTGTATCACGGCAAGATGCGGCGGAACAAAATTCGCACCGTATTTTTTGGCGGCGGACAGCCCGAATACATGGTCATCCTCATTGATCGTTCCGCCGACCGCACAGAGTGAATTATGACAGTTCGTCAAAGTGTACGAAATCGGAAACTCCTGCAGCCCGCTGGCCTTTGCCGTTTGTATGATCCCGACATATGTTATATCATGCGAAGCAATTGCATCAAATTTAATCTTCAGATTCTGCTCGTCACCCGTATTGTGCTTTTTCAGAATCCGATATGCCATTGTCCCTTTCTGCGCCATGGCCTTCTGCTCGCCCGTCATGAACGCCTGACTTTCTTTTACCAGCAGTCCGTTCATGTAATAGCAACCGCTTCGAATCAATTTGATCATATTGTCTGAACTCCTTCGGATTTTGTGAAATATTATATCCATTATAGTACGAAGTATGCTTTTTGTCAAATAATCCGCAAAAAAATAAGCACTCCCACGCAGATATTCGGATAATACGTCAGCTGCTTACAAACATTTTCTGTTTTTTCCGAAAATACCTGAAAAAAAATTCTCCAGAGTGAGCAAATCCTTTCCTTTTCTTTTTTGTGTTACTTTTCCTGACTTCGTTCCTGCCTTTTTGTGCATCGAAAAAACGCTCTTGCACCCGCGGACATTCGCGATTTTTAAACACAAGCGAAAGAGTCCGGGCGGAAAATTCCGCCCGGACTCTCTTGCTTGTTTCCATCCGTTTAAAGATAAAAACATCCGATTCTTTATAAATTTGTGAGGTATAATACTTCATCAACCGTCAATTTCCGCACCTTGCCGCGTTCCAGAGAACCGAGTCCCATATCTCCGATGCGTATTCTCTTCAGAAATTCAATTTCTTTTCCGACCGATTCAAACATTCTGCGGACCTGACGATTTCTTCCTTCATTGATCGTAACGTGCAATTTCGTATATCTTTTATCCGTTTCGATCACTTTTACCTTGCATTTATTGGTAAGCTTCCCGTCGAGCTCGACCCCGGAACGAAGCCGATTCAACTCTTTGTCGCTGATCGTTCCTTCAATCCGCACGAGGTACGTTTTCGGAATCTCATTCTTCGGATGTGTCAATCGAAACGCCAGATCCCCGTCATCAGTCAACAGAAGCAGCCCTTCCGTATCGTAATCCAGCCTGCCGACCGGATAGACGCGCCCCGCCCCCTCCGGAAGAAGATCCATGACCGTCTTTCTGCCTCGGTCGTCGCTGACCGTGCAGACGTAGCCTTTCGGTTTGTTCATCATGTAATAATCGTATTTTTAATAAATTCTATTATAAACCATTATTGTAAAAAAAGCAAGACTTTTTTTATCTTTTTACGTCCGTCTGCGCCGCCCGTAATGAATTTTGATCAAACAGCCGGCATTTATACCTTGCTAAACGGGATTTTCGCGTTTATGCGCGCGGCCGAATATATTTTTTCCGCTTTTGCCTATACTAAACGCGATGAAAGACAAATTTCGCACATTCGGAGCGGTTGTAAGTTCGGCAATACTGCTCATACTGGCAAAAGGCGCGGCGGCGCTGGGTAAAATTCCGCTGTGTTCCGTTCTCGGCGCCGAAAATTCCGGCGTTTACTATGCTGTTTTTCCGTTGTACGGGCTGGGCGTATCGCTGTCTTCGGGCGGCATAACGGCTTGCGTGTCGGCGGCGACGTCGCGTCTTACGGCGGACG
>USSJ01000136.1 GCA_900557285.1 uncultured Clostridia bacterium
ATCCTTACCACCGGAAATACAGACTGCGATCTTATCTCCCGGCTTCACCAGCTCATAATCGTTGATTCCCCTGGCAAATCTGGAAAACAGCTGCTTATGGAACTTTTTGCGGATACTCAGCTCGATATCCTTCCGCCGCTGTTCCATTGCATCATTTTCCTCTTCTTCACTGTTCTCTTTACCGGATTCTTTCTGCATCTGCTGAAAAAGCCATCCTGTATATCCACCTTTCAGGCTCAGTGCGGGAATTCCTTTTTCCCGTATGCACCAATCCTTATATCCGCCACCGCTTCCCGTGATCCTTTTTGCCGCGTATCCCGTTTCTTCCGCCAGGGCGGCGGCAATGCGCTCGTCTCTTGCAAGCGCTTCTCCGCTCTGCCCGTACTCCCAATAAATCTCTTCCCCTTTCGTATGATACGAAAGAGTCGCGTCCGGACAGACATCCTGCGTCAGTCTTTTCAGCGCCCGCGTCTCCGGTTCCGAAAACGCACGCCTGCCGATATAATTTTCAGGAGCCGGCATAAACACGTTGCGCTCGCCCATGCCCCATCCCGCAGAAAAATTCACGTTCAGATCCACCGCGTTTGCATTCGCCTTCCACAAACCAAAATCGCCGCTTCCGTTTACCTGCCGCAAAAATTCCGCCCGCGAAGGCGCCATCTGCCGCAAAAACGCTTCCCCCGCAACCGACAGCAATACTCCGTCCGGATTCATCATCGGAACAAACCACGCTCCGCCGCGATTCATTCCGCGCAAAATCTGCTCCTGCGCCAGCAATGCGGTTACCCATTCCCGTGCATGGATCGAATACTGCACCAGGATCTGCGGATAACTGTGCCTCCCGACAAAAAACGCAACCAAAGGAAGCCCGCACACGCTCGCTCCGATGATCCGCTTCTCTCCCTGCCAGCTTTCGTAAAACCTGTATACCTTCCTTACGATATCCATACAGAATATTGTACGGATTTCTTCGGATTTATGTTCGGCTTTTACAACGCCTTCTTTTACTCCGAAACACTTTCCTTGCAAAGGCTATACGGGTTTTCTTCTTTCCTTTTAAAACTTCCTGCATTATTTATGATACTCGCTTCCGCTGTTGATCATAAACGCACGATATACCTGCTCACACAAGATCACGCGCATCAGCTGGTGCGGAAAGGTCATGTCCGAAAAAGACAGCAAATAATCCGCCGCACTTTTTACTTTGCTGTCCAGTCCGCAGGAAGATCCGATCACGAACGTCATTTCTTTCCCCGCATCGCACAGCGTTTTCACCTTTTCCGCCAGACTTTCGCTGGACAGTTTATGTCCTTCCACCGCCAGTACGATCACGTAACCGCGCAGTTCTTTTAAAATCAGCTCTCCCTCTTCCGCAAGCGTCCGCTTTTCCGGAAGCTCTTTTATCGTTACCTGCGCAAAACGCGTCAGACGCTTGCAGTACTCCGACACCGCTTCCGCATAAAACTTTTCCTTGAGCTTTCCCACACAAACTATGTTTACTTTCTGCATATCAGCCGCCCAGCCCGTTCGCCAGATTCAGGATCCACATCAGAACACACAATATAATTCCGGGCAAGGCAGGATAGATAAAGGGACGGATCTCCCCGTTCGTCTTGTCCACCCCCGCGGATTCCGTTTGGGTCGGCCTTCTCTCCGCAAAGATCAGCCACGCCAGCGAAGCGAGCAGACAAACCGCCGAGACAACATAGACCGCGATCTGCCCCGCCGTCGGCAAATTTTGCAAAAACATAAATTTAGCATCCAAGATAATGACTGCATTGTTCAGAAAATGCATCATGACCGTCGGAAGCAGAGACTGCGCGCGGATCGCCAGCAACGTGAATGCCGCACCGCAGATAAACTGATACACCGTCTGCGCCGGACTCTGATGAAAAATACAAAACAAAAGCCCGCCCAAAAGGCATGCCGCCACCGTGCCGCAATCTTTGATCCCTTCCAGGATAATGCCGCGGAAAAGCGTCTCTTCCAAAACCGCAGGCAATACCGCCACCACAAACAGTACGCCGACGATGCCGCCGCCCGCCAGAGAAGGCAGCGCCGATTCGGGCATCGTGTATCCGAACAATCCTAAAAACGCCACAAACCAATTGTTCACATAGTTCAGGCTGAACATCAGTCCGAACAGCAGGAAAATTCCGATCAGATAGTATTTGGGATGCGCTTTCCGCCACCCGAACTGAGAAGGTTTTTCCTTATAAACTCCCATGAATGCGGTTATGATCCCGATATATACGATCTGGTAGAGAAGATACGAACAATATTTGTATCCCTGCGTCTGCGAGATCTCGTCCACCGTCATTCCGAGCGAGCGCGATAAAACGGCAACCGTAACGGAAAATACCAGCGAGATGAGGAGCATCCCGATGATGACTCCCGAGTATATCATGCCGCTGACCGCCTTGCGCGGCTGATCCAAAAAACTTTTCTTCGGACTGCGTCCGTTCCCCGCTGCGGGGACATTCGTCTGTTTCATGCAAATTATTATAGCGAAAAATTTTGTTTTCGTAAACAAAATTCTTTCGCTTTTTTCGTTTTTCTGTTATAATTAAAAATGAAATTTCAGAAAGGATAAAGATATGAGAACGATTTCATCCGAACAAATCGAACAAGCTGTTTATGAACTTGCAAAAAACGCCTGCCTGCGTCTGACACCTTCCTGCCTGTGCGCCCTGAACGCGGCCGCGGCTGCCGAAGAAAAAGACAGCGCGGCGGCTTTTGCCCTGCGCACCGTCCTGCAAAATGCAGACACCGCCGCAAAGGAAAAAATGGCGGTATGCCAGGATACGGGATACGCCGTCATCCTTGCCGAAATCGGTCAGGACGTACACATCAAAGGCAAATTATTCTCTGACGCCGTCAACAGCGGTGTGCGCCACGCATATGAAGATTTTTGTTTTCGAAAGAGTATCTGCGACCCGATCACGCGCGTCAATACAGCGGACAACACCCCCGCTTCCGTCCACACGGAAATCGTGTCGGGAGACCGCATAACGCTGACTTTCCTGCCCAAAGGTTTCGGCAGCGAAAATATGTCCAGACTGTTTATGCTTACCCCTGCCAAAGGCGTTCCCGGTATCATCGATTCGATCGTCGAAACCGTCCGCCTGGCAGGCAGCAAACCCTGCCCGCCCGTCTATGTCGGCGTCGGGATCGGGGGAACATTCGACACCTGCGCGTTCCTCGCAAAAAAAGCTCTCACGCGCGAAATCGGTTCGGCCAACCCGCGCGAAGATATCGCGGCGATCGAACGGGAAGCGCTCAAAAGGATCAATGCCCTTCACATCGGCGCGCAAGGATTCGGCGGTAAAACCACGGCTCTCGGCGTCTCCTGTGAATGGGCGCCCACTCACATTGCAGGGCTTCCCGTGGCTGTCAATATTCAATGCCATTGCGTCCGCTGCGAGAAGATCACGCTTGAATAATCAGCTGTTTTACGCTGTTTATGTCACGCATACTACTTCATTTTCTTAAAAAAAACGAGGTTTTATTATGAAAAAAATCACTTTACCTCTTTCAGACGATATAATTGACAGCCTGCATGCAGGCGAAGGAGTTTTACTCTCCGGCACCATTCTTACCGGCCGCGATTGCGCACACAAACGCATTTGCGAGTTTCTCGACCATGGCACGCCCCTTCCGTTTTCCTTTGTCGGCGAAACGATTTATTACGCCGGGCCTTGCCCCGCACCCGCAGGAAAAGCGTGCGGAAGCTGCGGTCCTACCACCAGCGCGCGCATGGATTCCTTTGCCCCGCGGCTTCTTGACCTTGGGCTGAAAGGCATGATCGGCAAAGGCGAACGCAGCGAGGAAGTGTGCGCTTCCATCGTCAAAAATCATGCCGTATATTTTGCCGCTATCGGCGGCGCGGGAGCACTTTACGGAAACGCGATCCGAAAAAGCACGCTCGTCGCTTTCCCAGATCTGCTCAGCGAAGCAGTCTACCGTTTCGAGATCGAAGATTTCCCCTGCATCGTAGCCATCGACTGCCGCGGCAACAGCGTTTACAAAAAATAATTCGAAAAAATCTTTTTTTATAATATGTATATATTTCATAAATAAAACGGAACAGGCAGGCAATCCGCCCTGTTTTTTCGAATCTGATAACCTAAAAATCAAAGCACCTCTGCCAAACTCAGACAATTGATTTTAAAAGATTTTTTACCACATATTCGACACATATTTGCACCCTTTTCATGTCTTTTAATCGCCCGCAAATCAACTGTCCGATCAAAGAATGACAGGCAATGTAAACCCGCCAAACGGTAAATAATTACTTATTTCATCTTCGACAAAAAGCCGCCCGTCGGCGCAAGATTTGCGCCGACGG
>USSJ01000137.1 GCA_900557285.1 uncultured Clostridia bacterium
TCTTGCAGAGAAACTGGGCGATATCGCACGGATATACCGCGAATATCTCGTGTTTCTGGACAAGGGTTATCTGGACGAAAGCGGCGTGCTGGCACTGTTGCCTGCGGCGATCGGCAGACAGAAGCTGGAAGGCGCAGATATTTGTTTTGCGGGATTTTCTTCCTTTACGCGACAGGCGGCGGAAGGAATTTTGGCGGCATGCCGCTGCGGGGCGGACGTTTCGGCTGTTCTGATCGGCGGAGAAGAAGCTGTCTATACGAACGAAGCGGCGGAAGCGTTTGAAAAATATGCACGGCGTGCCGGTGCGGACTGCGAAAAGATATTTTTGCCTTCCGATTTGATTCCCGAAGCGGAAGCGCTGCGGCGTGCGCTGTTTGATCCCGCATATCCTGCACCGATGCAAACGGGGCGCGTGCATATTTTTGAGGCGTCCGATCCCGAAGACGAGCTTAGGTTTATTGCCGCCGCCATGCGCGCGGAAATTTATCGCGGTGCGCGCTGGAGGGACATTTCGCTGTATCTTTCCGATGTGGCGGGATACAGTGTGAGCCTTAAAAAGATTTTCGGCGAATACAGGATCCCGTACTATGCGGATGTAAAGAAGAGCGTGGCAAAACATCCGCTGTGCCGATTTGTTCTGGACTGGTTTTCCATGCTTTCGGAAGGGTTCGATCCTGCCGACGCGGACGCTTTCATTGGGAATCCGTTTTTTGGCGGTGAACGCAAAAACAGGGATACGTACCGCAATTATTTGTTACAATTTGCCAATTACCGCGGCGGATGCAAGCGCGCGATAAAGGATGTGGCGGAAGGACTGGAAGGAGAAGCTCTTCAAAAGGCAAACGAGGAACGGGCGGTTTTGTGTGCGGAGCGGGAGCGGCTGCTTTCGGCGTTTGAAGGCGCGTCGGCGGATATGACGGGCGGGGAGTATTGCCGGCTTGTGCGAAGGCTTCTGGATAAATTTTCCTGTGAGCAGACACAGGAAGAGATCGTGGCGGCTCTGGACGGGCAGGAATTGCTGGCGGAGAGCAGTTATTTTTCGCGCGGGCTGGAGAGCATACTGCGCGTACTGGACGAAGCGGAAGAGCTGGCCAGCGATGCGAAGATGCCGGCGGAAGAATTTTCCGCCGTTTTGGCGCAGGCTCTGGACGCACTGGAAATCTCTTTGATCCCGCAGTATCTGGACGCGGTTTTTGTGGGAGATATCAGCGAAAGCAGGCGGCCTGCGTCGAAGATCGTATTTGCGGCGGGGCTGACGGACGATGTGCCGATGTACGGTGCGGACACGGCCCTGATCTCGGACAGGGATATTGACCGTCTGCGCACATTGCAGGTGGAAATCACGCCGAAGATCCGCGAGATCAACGCGCGGACGCGCGAAAATGTGGCGCTGGCGCTTTGCGGGTTTTCGGAGCGGCTGTATTTAAGTTATCCGCTGTCGCTAGGCGGTGAGGAGCGCAAGCGCAGTGAAGTGATCGGCACGGTATGTGCGCTGTTTCAAAGGCAGGATAAAAAGCCGCTTTCGCCCATCAACCGGGCGGTGCTTTCGCGCGGCGGCAGGGAAGGGCATGCGGCGTATGTACGGTATCTGGCGGACACGGCTTCCGAGTATATCCCCGCGGTGCGCGAATTGTTGGAGCGTGCAGACGAGTTTCGCCGCGGAAAGGGAGATTTTGCGGAGCATACGGGAATTTATGCCGCTCTGAAAGAGCGCGGCGCAGCGCCCGATGCGCTGTTGTTTCCGAAGGAGCCGCCTGCGCCGTTTTCGGCGGAAGCGGCGCAGGTATTGCTGCGCGGAAAGTCGCAGGTGGCGCCCACGCTGGTGGAGGGATACTTTGAATGTCCGTACCGCAATTTTGCACAGCGCGGGCTTCGGCTGGCGGAAAGGGAAGAGATGAGCGTGCGCCCTGCGGATACGGGCGATTTTATGCACGAACTTTTGCGCCGCATTGCGGAAAAAGCGGAAGAACTTCCCGACCGCGACGCGTGCGCGGAGTTTACGGACGGGCAGATCCGGGAACTTTTGTCCAGGCCTCCGTACAGTTATTTGCGGGATACGCCGACGGGCGGGTATTCTGCGGATTCGTTGCGCAAGGAAGCGCTGGAGATCTGCGGGAATATGTACGCGTCGCTGGCGGATTCGGAGTTTAAGGTATACGCGGCGGAGAAGTCGTTCGGGTACAAAGATTCTCTGTTCGAGGGCGTTCCGCTGACGGACGGGATCACGCTGGCGGGAAAGATCGACCGTGTGGACCGCGGCGGAGAGTATACGCGCGTGGTGGATTATAAGACGGGCGTGTTCGACGCAAAACCCGAACCGTATTATACGGGGCGGAAACTGCAGCTGGAACTGTATCTTTCGGCGGCATCGCGCGGTTCAAAGCCGGCCGGGGCGTATTATTTCCCTGCGAAAGTCGCGTTTCGGGACAAGGCGGACGACGCGGCGTTCCGTATGCAGGGCTACACGTTGGAGAGCGACGATGTGGTGCGCATGAGCGATAAGACGGTGGAGCAGGGCAAGAAAAGCCGCTATATCGACGCCTATTTCGGAAAAAAGGGCAAAAAGATGCTCAGCGAGGCGGATTTTGACGCGTTTTTATATTATTCGATATTGGCGGCGCAGCAATGCGCCAAGGAAACGGCGGCGGGGTGCATTGCGGTATCGCCTTATGAAGGGGCGTGCAAGTACTGCCCGTACGGGAGCGTATGCGGTTTCGAGTGCGGCGGCGCGGCGCGCGCGGAGAGCAAGGTAACGGAAGAGGAGATCATCCGTATCGTACGGAAAAGGAGAGGAGAGATATGAGCGTTCGCGAACCTACACCCGAACAGCGTGCGGCGATCGAAGCGGAAGGCGAAGTGCTTGTATCCGCTTCCGCGGGCAGCGGAAAGACGTTTGTCATGGTGGAAAAGCTGATCCGTCTGATTCTGACGGGGAAAGCGGACGTTTCGTCGGTATTGGCGGTAACGTTTACCAATCTTGCGGCGGTGGAGATGAAAGAGCGCCTGCGGCAGGCCCTCGTTGCGCGCATCAATACGGAAACGGATGCAGAGGTGCGCAAGAGGCTGAAAGAACAGCTGTCGGAGATCGCCACATCGGATATCAGCACGGTGCATTCTTTTTGCACGAATGTGATCCGCCGCTATTTTTATGAAAGCGGACTGGCGGGAAATTTCCGCATTGCGGACGAACAGGAAGCGGACAAACTCAAAGACAGGGCGGTTTCCGCGACGTTTGACGCGCTTTTGGAAGGCGGCGACGAACAATTTTTGCTGTTGTGCCGCGCATATGCGGGCAGCCGCGGTTTTTCCAAACTCAAAGACGTGCTTCTCCGTTCGTATAACAAAGTGGTCGCAAGGGCGGAGTACGCACAATTTCTGCGCTCTCTGCCGCAGATGTACAATGCGGAAAATTTTTCAAAAGTGGCGCAAGAGGTGTTTTCTCCCGTAAAGGTTTCTGCGCAGTGGCTCAAAGAGCGCTGTGAAGAGTTGAGCCCGCAGGTCAAGGAATTCATCGATGCGGGAATTTTCACCGTCAAACACGAAGAATTTCTGGCAGAGCGCCGCGCGCTGGCGGAGCGAATTTTGGCTTGTAAAGATATTTTTGAATGCGCTCGCTTGCTGGAAGGGCTTTCGCTTTCGTCCAAACCGCGCAATACGTCTGTCAAGAAATCGGGTGATGCGCGCGCAATGGAACTGGACGATGCGCTCGCTTTGCTCAAGGGCAGGATCGACGGAATGAAAAAGGCGGTTTCCGAAATTTCCGATCGGGAACAGGAATTTGCCGCGTTTTCGGAATCGGGAAAGATCGCCGCGGCGCTGGGTGCTCTGCTCATTGCGTTCGACGAGAACTATGCGCGGCTGAAGCGTCGGGCGGGCGTTCTGGATTTTTCCGATCTGGAACACAAATGTCTGGAGCTTTTGTCCCTGCCGCACGTGCGCGACGAGGTGCGCGCGCGCTATAAATATGTATTTATCGACGAATACCAGGATGTCAATCCTGTACAGGAAAAGATTCTCAGCCTTGTGTCGGGGGAAAACGTCTTTATGGTCGGGGATGCGAAACAGTCCATTTACGGGTTCCGCGGCTGCAGTGCGGCGTTTTTTACGCAAAAATTTGTGCTTTTGCAAAAAACGGGCAGAGCGCTGACTCTGAACGGAAATTTCCGCAGCTGTGCCAACGTATTGGACGCGGTCAACGATCTGTTTTCGCAGGCGATGACGGAGAAAAGCTGTTCCATCGACTATAAAGGTACGGCGATGATGCGTGCAGGTTCTTCGGCGCAGGAGGGCGGAGAAGTACACATCGAGTTTGTTCCCGAACCGTCCGAAGTGGAA
>USSJ01000138.1 GCA_900557285.1 uncultured Clostridia bacterium
CGCGCCGATCAAAGCCAGAAAATCCGAAATGCTTTCCCTGCTTTTCAAATAGACGACATTCGTTCCTTTTCTGGATACGCACTTTGCCAGTATCTCATACTGCGCAAGGACCGTACAGAAATCTTCCGCCGCAACCTTGCCTGAAAAAACGATCTCCAGGTGGTATCCGGATCGCGCGTCTTCCAATTTGGGAAGAATACAGCTTCCGCTGCCCAAAAAAGCGCCTATCACATATGCCCTTTTACAGCATTCGTTTTCAACAAGATACGGATCAATGCCAAAGTTCAGGCCGATATCCCCGTCTTTTCGTTCGGCAATGCCGAGTTCCTCTAAAATAAAAAGAGAATTTTCGGACAAACACTGAAACACCAGCCGATTCCTTCCGTTCCGCATATCCTCCGAAGCCTGAACAACCTTCCATTCCGCCCCGAAAACATCTTCTAAAAGCCCGATTATAAATTCTGCGACTTCTTCGCTTTCCGTCGTAAATTCGAACCCGATCAGATTGCCGCGCCTGATGATACTACCCGTAGTGCGCAGGAATGCGGAAAGAGCCGCTGTTTTGCAACAAGCGTTTTCAAAACCTCGCCGGATCAACTCTTTTTTCAGTTCTCGCGTAAAATTTCCTTTCGACACTTTATAAATTTCTCTCTTTGAATTCTCTGAATCGAAAATGCGGGTATTTTCCGTCTATATTATCAATTTGTGAATGAGGAATTTCGACGCGTTCCAAGAGCTTGTCCACAAGCTGCGTATCTCCGATCCTGTCTACAGAATGCGCATCCGAATCGATCAGAAAATGCACTCCCGTATCCCTGATCTTTGCGACCTCTTCATCTGTCAGATGAACTTTCTTCGAGTTCAGCTCGATATACGTGCCGTAATCCCGCGCTGCCTTTGCCACTTCCGCCACATCACAAAAAGACTGATAATTGAGATGAGTGATCACATCGATCGGATTATTTTTGATCGCGTTGGTGTATGCCTTTGTATTATAACGGATAAGACTTTCGCTTGGTTTGATGTGCAACGACGTATGCCAGGAATTCAGCATCAGCATATACCAGAAATCCCTGAATCTCGTAAAACGGACAAAACGATGTATCCCCATCAGAAAAATATCAAAATCTTTATAATCTTTCAAAAGCAGATCCGTTCTGCCGTTTTCATCGCAAAGATTGGCTTCCGTTCCCACATAGACGGGTATCCCGGTCTTTTCGGAAGCATTTCTGCAATCAGTGATCAGCTGCGGCATACGGTCATGGCGAAGTCCGAACGCAAGCTGCTCAAAGCCGTGATCCGTAATTGCAATTTCTTTCAAGCCTATCTCTTTTGCCCGCATTGCATTTTCCAGCACCGTACCCTTGCCGTGGCTGTACAATGTATGCGTATGATAATCACCCGTCAGAAGCATCTGTAAATTCTCCTATGTAACGGATCTCCTCCGTAAGAACCATCCCGGTCTCAGAAAAGACTCTTTGCTTCACCTGGTATATCAACGACCGATATTCTTCCGCGGTCGCCCCAGAATCATTTATAATAAAGTTCGCATGTTGTGCCGATACAACGGCATCTCCGCAACGCAACCCCTTCAAGCCGCACCGTTCGATCAACTGACCGGCAGAAACATCAGGCAAATTTTTAAAAACACACCCAAGACTTTTTCCGTTCGGCAACGATCTGCGCTTTAAAAGTGTTTCTCTGTACTCTTTGCGTACAGTTTCCGTGTCTGACGCGTTGCATCTCAGAACACTCTTCAACAGGACAGCGTCTTCGTGCATGAATCGGCTGTCTTTATAAGAATATCCGCAATCCTGCGCCGAAAGCAATACGCGCCGGCCTTCCAGCAAGACTTCCGCGCTTTGCAAGACGCTTTCAATGTATTTTCCCTGCGCTCCACCGTTCATATACAATATTCCGCCCATTGTAGCGGGAATCCCTGCAAGAAACGACAAACCGCCTAACCCGTTTTTCGCAGCAAAGGCAAGAACCCGTGATACGCCTGCGCCGCATTCTGCTTCAACGCTCAAACCATCCTTTCCCATATCCACGGCATCCGCATGCCGCGTGCAGATCGCAACACCTTGAAAGCCCTTGTCGGAAACAAGAACATTGCTCCCGTTTCCGAGGATCAAATAAGGGATCTTTTCCGAACGTAAAAAACAAACGACTTGCGCAAGCTCTCTTGAACTTTTCGGATATACACCGAGCGGCGCATTTCCTCCGATCCCGACCGTCGTATGACTTCGAAAAGAAAACGGACACTCTGATACAATGTTAGGAAATACCTGTTTCAGCGACGAAAAATTCATACGATTGCTTTCTCCTATTATACAGCAAATTTGCTTTTTTTACAATGCTATTGCAGGAAATTTTCAAAATTTTTTCCGCCGTTTTTGTCTCCATTCAGAGCTTGTGAAGCGAGAGATCGCAATGTGTTCTGCGCGTCTTCATCCAGCCAGGCACTGACCGTATGCTGCGGCAATGTCCCTTCTGCTTTATCCATAATACTGTCCGAAGGCCCGTAGATATCAAAATAAGCGCTGAACATTCCGATCCGTGTCAATTTCTTCTGCGTACTTTCCGAAAGAAGGTGACTTACAAAATCCTGACAAGCGGCATAAACCGCAGGCTCGGAAGAACAAACCCCGATATACTGCCACAGATCGTTGAACTCACTGACAGGCAAAGCATCTACATTGAAATTGCGGGTACGGAAACGATATACATCCCGTTGCGTACCGATCATAAATTTATATTTCCCGTTGATCAGGTCGACATACGCGCGTACCGAAGATTCACAAGAGATTTCCCCGGAAAAGCCGTAAAAATAAGCAGCCCCCTGTGCCAAAGCGCTTCCGCCTTGGCTTATTACGGTATTTTTATCGGTTGCCAATGAAAAACTTCCCGCCTGCCCGAATAAAAAATAGCAGCCTCTGCACCATGGAACTGCGTATGTTTTTCCGCTCAGCGATGCGGCGGCAAAATCATATTTTTCCAATGGCAGCACATGATCTGCCGCCGCATTGAAATACGTTCCGAAAGAAATCATATCCGGAATGTTCCCTTCCGCAATCGCCCTTTCGGCACTTTCCGCACTATGTACGCTCACCAGAACATACCAGCCGTATTTTTCCTCGAATTCCTTCGCCGCAGAAGACAGAAAATTTGCCCGTGAACCCGTGCCGCCTTCAAACGAATCGATATGCCAAAGGCGCAGAATACCCGTTTGGGACGGGGCCTCATGAAAGCTCTGCGCATTCAACGACGGATAGGCAAACACAAAGGCAACCGTCACAATGCACGCCAGCACCAAACAGGCAAAAGGCGTTTTTAATCTCTTGAAAAAAAGTCTCATACATTATTGTATTCACAAAATTTATAAAATAAACTACTTCAAATGAATACGCCTTAAAAATGCCGCAACAAACGCAGGGGCGCCGCATTTAAAAACAACGGCGCCCCTGCGTTCACTGAAATCGGACAACAGCAAAGCCATGTCCGCAATGATTCTGTTTTTTATCTTCCGATCGTACGTCCGATCAGCTCCTGTGCGGCATCGTAACCCATGCTCTTCAAGCGGAAATTACGGGCAGCCACTTCGATAATTATGGATAAATTTCTACCCGGTTTCACGGGGATAGTATGCTTCATAACCTTGCAGCCGAGAATTGTTTCGTATTGCGTTCCTTCGCCCAGACGATCGTATTCCTTTCCGTCCACCCAATTTTCCAATTCCATGACAAGCTCGATATCTTTTTCGTTCAGAATCGAACCAGAACCGTACATATTTTTGATGTTGATTATACCGATCCCGCGCAGTTCCATAAAATAACGGATCGTTTCCGGTGAAGTACCGACCAATGAATCGGAAACACGCTTCACGATCACGCTGTCATCCGCCACAAGACGGTGTCCGCGCTTGATCAATTCCATTGCCGTTTCGCTCTTACCGACACCGCTGTGTCCCGTAATCAGAATTCCGACGCCCGAAACATCCATCAGCACGCCGTGCATTGTGATCGAAGGCGCCAGTTTTTTATTCAGATAAAAAAACAAGTCGTTCATCAGCGCCGTTGTGACTTTGTCCGTGCGCAGAATCGGAACGCCGGTCAACCTTGCCTCTTCTATAATTTCCTGCAATACGGGAAGATCACGCGAAAAAATCAGACAAGGTATATCGTCGTAGGATAAAAGCGTCTTTATTCTGTCCCTGCGAACTTCCGGTGCGAGATCCCGCAGAAATTCATATTCCGCATTCCCGAAAACAAGAATCCTCGTAGAATCAAAATATTTAAAA
>USSJ01000139.1 GCA_900557285.1 uncultured Clostridia bacterium
CCCGTTCTGCCGCCGATCACGATCGCGGGTTTGTTTTCCCGATACGCTTTCATATGAATGCCGCAGCGATATCCGACGTCGCCTTCCACAAAAATCTTGCCGCCGCGCATCGCATACCCCGTCGCATCGCCGGCACTGCCATAGACGACGATCTCTCCGCCGTTCATGGTGTCGCCCGTCGCTTCCTGTACATTCCCGTGTACCGCAATGCTTGCGCCGTTCAGATATGCACCCAAGGCGTTTCCGGGCGTCCCGTTGATCTCAATAGCCTTCCCGGACAGCCCGCATCCGATATAGCGCTGCCCGATACAATTGTCTATAATGATTTCCCTGTCCTCCGCATCGCGTATCGCTTTGTCCAGGACGGAAAAATGAAGTCCGTTTGCATCGATTCTCATAATTTTTTCTCCTCCCTCGCCCTCTTCATACGCGCCGGGAAAGTTTCTCCGCACGGTATTGTGCTGAAAATGCCATCAGAGCAGGTTCCTTTTTCAAAGATTCAAAATCCACTTCGTCCAAAGGCGTCGCATTGCGCAGCAACGACGTGTATATTCCCGCCCTCTCCGGCCTGTTTACCAGAATAAACCCGTTGAGCTTATTGTCCGAATAAAAGAGCTTTTTATAGGTATCGCCGCTCTTTTCGACATACGTATCACCGAAATATGAACCTGCCGTCAGGATATGCGACCCGAAAAATCCGATCGCGTTCATCGGCACGGCATTGGTAAAGTGAGCTTCGCCGCCCGCCATGTTCGCCCCTGCACACGCGCCCTGGAACTGCGCGTTGGGCAAAAGCGCCAAAATTCTGCTGGTCTGCGCGGTGATGTCATAGCTTTCCGTGCAGTCGCCCGCAGCATAGACGTCCTTTAAAGATGTTTCCTGCCTGTCATCCGTAAGAATACCGCGGCCGACTTTACCGCCCGCATCTTTCACAAGTTCCACGTTCGGGCGCACCCCGACCGCCACCACGAGGATGTCGAATGCGATCTCTTTTCCGCTCTTCAGATGCGCCGTGTTTCCGTCGAATTTCTGCACGCTGTCCGAAAGATAAAACGTCGCTTTGTGTCCTTCCAGTTCACGCTGAACGAGCGACGCGCCGTATTCGTCCAGAATACTGGGGAGAACGCGGTCCGCCATATCCACGACGGAAACTTCGCGCACCCTGTCGGCAATTCCTTCCAGGCATTTGAGCCCGATCAGGCCCGCGCCGATGATCAAAACGCTCTTGTCGGGCGAAAGAACCTTTTCCAAAGCCAACGCATCGTCAAACGTCATGAAATTAAATTTGCAGGGTACGCTTTCGATCCCTTCCATAGGCGGATTGAACGGACGGCTCCCCGTTGCCACGAGCAGTTTATCGTAACCGATCTTCTTCCCGTCCGAAAGGACAACTTTTTTCTTTTCCGCATCGATTTTTTCAACACGTTTGGAAAAAATCGTGTCGATGCGGTTGCGTTCATAAAAGTCAGCCGGGCGGTATTTCATGCGTTCCGCATCTGTTTTTCCCAGCAGATAATACGAAATGAGCGGCCTGCCGTACGTGTGGTACGGCTCGTCCGAAATCATTGTGATTTTGCCCTCCGCATCGTGTAAGCGGATCTGTTCGGCCGCCGCGATCGCAGCCGTTGAATTTCCGATGATCACATATTGCATATTCAATCCCTCTCCTCATAGACGATCGCATTGTTCAGACAATGCCGCACGCAATTCGGCTCTTTGCTGAAATTGTTCGTACAGAGCATACATTTCTGCGCGACATGCCCTTCATCGTCGGGCAAGATGGCGCCGTACGGACAGACGAGCACGCAGGTCAGACACCCGACGCACTTGTTCTGATCGATCCGTACCATTTCCCCGTCAAACGACAGGGCGCCTGCGATGCAGGAACGTACGCAAACGGCATCCGTGCAATGACGGCAATTGACCGCAAAATGCACGTCGCCGTGGTCTTCCACGCGAATGTTGGGATGGATCTTTTTGCCTTTGAGCGCCTTGACCATATCGGTGAGCCCCGAATTTGCAAAAGCACATTCGTACTCGCAAAGATGACAGCCCAGGCACCATTTTTCGTTTACGTAGATACGTTTCATAAAAAAACCTCCGCTCGCGGAACGCCGCAGCGGAGGCTGACGGGTTTCCGTGATTATCTGCCGGTTTTTGCACGGCAAGCCATCACGGCACCCTTTTGAGATGTTGCCATGATGTTACATTTCAATATACGCGTCACGTTCTGCACCTACAGATACATAACGGATTTTACATTCGCAGGCGCGTTCGATAAAATGAATATAATCGAGCGCTTCCTTGGGAAGATCTTCCTTTTTACGGCATTTGGATATATCGCAGTTCCAGCCCTTGATCTTTTCGAATACGGGCTTGCATTGATCCAGCACATCCGTGAACGGGAATTCCGTCAGCTTTTTGCCATTCAATTCGTATGCCGTGCAGATCTCCAGCTCGTCATGCCCCGAAAGGATATCCAGTTTCGTCAGCGCGATCTCGTCCGCGCCCTGGCAGCGGATCCCGTATTTGGACGCAACCACGTCGAACGGCCCCACACGGCGGGGTCTGCCCGTCGCCGCTCCGTATTCGCCGCCTGCCGCGCGCAGTTTTTCCGCTTTTTCGCCGAAATACTCCGTCGTGAACGGGCCTTCCCCTACGCACGAGGAATACGCTTTCATGATCCCGATCACGCGGTCCAGTTTCAAATTCGGAACACCCGCACCGATCGGCGCATACGCCGCGATCGTGTTGGACGAAGACGTATACGGGTAAATACCGAAATCAATGTCGCGCAGAGCGCCCAGCTGTGCTTCGAACATGATCTTCTTGCCCGCTTTATTCGCTTCGTCCAGATACAGTCCGACATCGATAATATAATCTTTGAGCGGCGTTCCGTATTCTTCAAAGTATGCGATCATGTCTTCCGCCTTGACCGCCTCCGCCCCGTACGCCTTTTCGATCGTGAGATTTTTCCATTCCACGATATCGGGTACGCGCTTTTTGAGAAGCTCCATGTTCAGAAGTTCACCCATGCGGAATGCCTTTTTGAGGTATTTGTCCGCATACACGGGCGCGATCCCGCGCTTTGTCGAGCCGAATTTTTTGTCCGCAAGGCGCTCTTCTTCCAGGCAGTCCTGCTGTACGTTGTACGGCATCGTGATGACCGCACGGTCGGAAATTTTCAGGTTTTTCGGCGTGATGACGATCCCCGCTTCGCGCAGGCGCGCCATTTCGCCGACAAGGTGCCGGATGTCGATGACCATGCCGGGGCCCATGACGCATACGACGTCTTCACGCAAAATCCCCGACGGAAGCAGGTTCAGAACAAACTTGCCGCGCTCGTTGATGACCGTGTGTCCCGCGTTGTTACCGCCCTGATAACGGCATACAATGTCGAAATCTTTGGAAAGCAAGTCTACCATGCGGCCTTTGCCTTCATCGCCCCAGTTGATACCGACAATAGATGTTAACATATGAACTTCCTCACAAGATATAATTTTGCAGATTCAAGAACAAACAGTTCTCCATACTGTATATTATACCTTATTTTTTCGCTTGTGAAAAGCGAATTTTGCATAAAATCACAAGATTTACATACTTTCTCCCGCGTATTTTATGCCGAGCACGGAAAGTTCGGTGTCCGTAAGCCCGATTCCGCGCAGCATCAGGCGGTTTCCGCGCAGTGCTTCCACCGAGTTGATGCCCATACCGCCCATCATTTCCTGGATCTCATGGTTCCATGCCGTTACCAGATTGACGAGCCGCTTATAGCCGAGATCGGGATTCAGCCGCTTTACGAGATCGGGACGCTGCGTCGCGATGCCCCAGTTGCATTTGCCCGTCTGGCAAGTCCTGCAAAGATGGCACCCCAGCGCCAGCAATGCCGCCGTTCCGATGTAACATGCGTCCGCGCCCAGCGCGATTGCTTTCACGACATCCGCACTCGAACGCACCGATCCGCCCACGACAATGGAAACTTCGTCGCGGATCCCCTCTTCCCGCAGCCGCTCGTCGACCTGCGCGAGAGCAAGCTCTATCGGAATCCCTACGTTATCGCGGATGCGTGTAGGCGCAGCCCCCGTACCGCCGCGATAGCCGTCGATCGCTATGATGTCCGCACCGCTCCTTGCAATGCCGCTTGCGATCGCCGCACAGTTGTGCACCGCCGCGATCTTCACGATCACAGGTTTTTTGTAATCCGTCGCTTCTTTGAGCGAATATACAAGCTGGCGCAGATCTTCGATCGAATAAATATCGTGGTGCGGCGCGGGAGAAATTGCATCCA
>USSJ01000140.1 GCA_900557285.1 uncultured Clostridia bacterium
CATTTTGACCTGTGAACAGCTTTCCTCGGCGGAAACATATAAAACTTTCTGCGTTTTGGAAAGATGCGCGGAAACTTCGGTGAGCAATGTGCTTTTCCCGATCCCGGGATCGCCGCCGATGAGAACGAGCGAACCGGGCACGATACCGCCTCCCAAAACGTTGTCCAGTTCTGCAATGCCCGAAGATACCCGTTCGAATTTTTCTTCCTGTACGAGGGACAGGGGAACGGGTTTATTGAAAGTTGCCGAACGTTCGCGCTTTGCGGCTTTCGGGGCGGGAGCGGCCGTTTCGGAGATTTCCTCGACGAGCGTTCCGAATTTTCCGCAGGAAGGACATCTGCCCAGCCATTGCGGACTCATTGCTCCGCATTCGGAACATACATATACAGATTTTGATTTAGCCAAAGTCAGTCCTCCTTTGCAGAAAATTCCGTCAATCCCTCAAGCAAGGGAGCAATGTCGCGGAGAATTTCTCTTTCCGAACTATAAAAACTCAGCGGGTTTTCCGTTCCCGTCCAGTAATAACTCTGCTCGTATGCGTCATAGATCAAAGTTTGAACGGCGTAGGAAAAAGTGCCGTCTTTTTTGCGGCGGTAGATGAAAATGCGTTTCGTTTCATTTGCGTCGGCATACAGCCGCACGATGTCGGCGGTATCGTCGCCATACCATGAAAACAGAGATGGCTTTTGCATGATTTCAGCCCTTCGGGACGAGCACCACATTTGCCGTCACGGTAATGCCTTCGCCGCGGCCGAGGTATCCGAGTCCCTCGTTTGTCCCCGCCGAAATTCCGATGTTTCGTTCCGAAATCTGCAGTACGTGTGCAAGATTTTGTTTCATTTGCAGAATATACGGGGAAAGTTTCGGCTTTTGTGCCACAATCGCCGCGGAGATATTTCCGACGGCAAAGCCTTCTTTATTGATGAGTTCTTTTACGTTTGCGAGCAGGATAAGGCTGTCCGCGTCTTTATATTGCTGGTCGGTGTCGGGGAAATAATGCCCGATGTCAAAAAGACCCGCGGCGGAAAGGATAGCGTCCATGACCGCGTGGACGAGCACGTCGCCGTCGCTGTGCGCAAGAAGTCCGCTTTCCGATGGGATCTTCACGCCGCCGAGCGTGATATGATCGCCCGCTTTCCCGAAAGCATGGGTGTCAATGCCGATGCCCGTGCGAAATTGTGTCATACAGAAGTCCTCCCGAAAGGTCAGTTTGATGTTGGTTCTCTCACCCGTAAAGAGGCGCGGCGGCGCGACGTATTTGGCAAATACGCCCGCATCGTCGGTAAATACGTCCTGCGGTGTGATCTTTCGGTATGCCGCAAGCAGCTGCGGGAAGGAAAAGCCCTGCGGGGTCTGTACAAGGAAAGTGCTTTCACGGTCGAGTTTGCCGCAGACCATGCCGTTTGATGCGGACACCAACGTATCCGTGCAGGGCAGGGCGCAGACCGCACTCCCGAAGGAGCGCAGCGTCTCGATGCAGTCACGGATGATCTTCGCGGAAACGAACGGCCGCGCCGCGTCGTGGATAAGCACGTAATCGGGGAGAGTCTGTTCTTTCGCCAAAAATTCCAGCGCGTTTTTGACCGATTCCGTGCGTGTGGCGCCTCCGCAAATCAATGCAACGTCTGCAAAATCGGAAAGGAGAGCGGAAATTTCCGCACGGTCGCATTCGCGGATACAGACGATGATCTTTCCGATCTGTTCATCGGCGGCAAAAGCGGATACCGTGCGCCGCAATACGGGGATCCCGTCGTATTTCTGTAAGACCTTGTTTTGTTCAAAGCCCGTGCGGCTGCCTGAGCCTGCCGCAGGGATCACGGCGCAGATCTTCATGCCTGTTCGCCGTCCGAAATGATTTCGTAAAGCGTCGCCGCTTCTTCCTTTTTGACCGTTTCCTTGAGCGCAAGCACGCGGAATTTCAGAGATCCCGCGGCAAATTTCAGTTCGACTTCGTCGCCGATCTTTAAATTGTAGGCGGGTTTTACGTCTTTCCCGTTGACGCTCACTTTTCCCGCTTTGCAGGCGTCGCCGGCCACCGTGCGGCGCTTTAAAATGCGCGAAACTTTTAAAAATTTGTCGATTCTCATGCTTTTCTCCTTGTCAAGGCGGGGTGTCTTTCCGATCAAAATTCTAAAAACAAGGTTGCTATAACGGGTCGGTTTCCGGAAACTTTTGTAATAAAAGCGCGATTTTTGTCGGCTCCGGAAAAAAATCGGAAAAACACGTAAAAAACCGTTTGACAAAATTTTGGGTTTTTTATATAATATTAAACTGTATCATTATGGAGTATAATGTGCTTTTTGCCCTTTTTCGGGGTAAAGAGGAAGCAAAAACGGAGCGATGCGGCGCGTTTGCGCACCTCTTTTCTATAATAATGTATAGGAAAGAACATTGCGAGGATGTTTTTTGTCTGCTCAAAGCATTATACCGCAAAATTCCACAGTTGTAAAGAGGCGGAGGATAAATGAGCGAAAAAATTTTTTTCGCGTCTGCCGGATAGCCGC
The DNA here is from genome assembly GCA_900557285.1 of uncultured Clostridia bacterium. GTDB lineage: Bacteria > Bacillota > Clostridia > Christensenellales > Borkfalkiaceae > Borkfalkia. The sequence continues at coordinate 2,505 of USSJ01000140.1, forward strand.
GGTGTTTTCGCGTACCATGGAACGAAAATTTTTAGGAGCGTGTGTTTGATGAATTTACCCATTCAAAAGTACGGCAAGACGGAGAGAAGGAAGTTCGGCAAGATCAATGAGGTGATCGACATTCCCGATCTCGTCGAGATCCAGAAAGAATCGTACAGAACGTTCATCGAAGAAGGCATCGGCGAAGTATTTGACGATTTCTCGCCCATTACCGACCATGCCGATCACTTCGAACTGTATTTTCTCGACCATGAATTCGGCAGTAAGCCCAAATACGATGAGAAAGAATGCCGCAACCGCGATGCTACGTACGCATTGCCTTTGCGCGTGAAAGTGCGCCTTGTCAACAAGGTCAAGGAAGAGGTGATCGACCAGGACGTGTTCATGGGGGATTTCCCTCTGATGACGGACAACGGCTCGTTCATCATCAACGGGGCGGAGCGCGTCATCGTATCGCAGCTCGTCCGTTCGCCCGGTGCGTACAACGAATCGGAAAAGGACAAGTCCGGCCGTGAGATGTTCAAGACGACCGTGATCCCGAACCGCGGCGCATGGCTGGAATTTGAACAGGATTCCCAGGGTGTCATGTGGGTACACGTAGACCGTAAACGCAAGATCTGCGCTACGGTGCTTTTGCGTGCGCTCGGTTTCGGCTCGGATGTCGCCATCCGCGAAATTTTCGGCGACGACGAACGCATGATCAATGCGACCATCGAAAAGGACACCGCCAAGAGCGAACAGGACGGCCTGATCGAATTGTACCGCCGTCTGCGTCCCGGCGAAGTGCCGACGGACGATTCCGTGCGCCAGCACCTGCACAACCTTTTCTTTGATCCGCGCCGCTATGACGTCGTTAAAGTAGGGCGTTATAAATTCAATAAAAAGCTGAACGTTGCGTACAGGCTTCCCGGCTGTATTTCCGCGCAGGATATTTTCAATCCCGAAACGGGCGAGATCATCGTTTCCAAAGAGGAAAAGATCTCCGAGGCAAAAGCGAGAGAAATTCAGAACGCCGGCGTGAACGTGGTGGAAGTATTTGTTTCCGACGAAAAGGCGGGACGCATCAAACACCGCATCATCGGTAACAATACGGTGGACTTCTCTTCCGTGTCCGATAAAAATCCGAAATCCTTCGGACTTCTTCCCACGATCTATTATCCGAACTTCGTGTTCTCCAAAGAAATCGCGGCGGCATGCGACAATGCCGATATCGAGACAGTTGCCGAACATTATCTGGACCGCATCAACGCCGTGTACTTCACGGTGGAAACCAAAAAGACGGACGACGAGAAAGCGGAAGAGCGCAAGAATCGTGAAAAACGGCACGAAAACCGCATCAAATTTGTGGCGGCGTGCAAACTTTTCCATGAGATTTTGAGTCGCGACGAAGTGAGCATTTCGGCAGATGAAAAGAAGATCATCCGTCCGCTCGTGGAAAAACTCAATCACAGACATATTACGGTAGACGATGTCATCGCTGCGGTATCGACCAACCTCGATCTGCGCTACGGCATCGGAACGATCGACAATATCGACCATCTGGGCAACCGCCGCGTGCGCAGCGTCGGCGAATTGCTGCAGAACCAGCTGCGCGTGGGTATCGCGCGTCTGGAGCGCCTGATCAAAGAGCGCATGGGCACGCAGGATCCGAATGAAGTTACGCCTTCGGGACTCATCAACGTGCGCCCCGTATCGGCGGTGATCCGCGAATTTTTCGGATCTTCCCAGCTGTCGCAGTTCATGGATCAGACCAACCCGATC
>USSJ01000141.1 GCA_900557285.1 uncultured Clostridia bacterium
GCGCCTTTCCATTCTTCAGAAAATCAGCCGGAATGGCCGCCCGCTCGGCCGCAAAAATGATTACGATCACGCGGGCGGGAAAGTGCGCCCGGGCAAAAGCCTTATACAGACGTGCTTTTTTGAGCGGTCGAGACGGTCAGGCGGGCAAAAAATAAAAAGAAAGGAAAGAAGCGGAATAAAAACAAAAAATTGCCTCATACTTTTATCGAAAAGCGGCGGAACAGTGCCGCCGAAGAAGGGAGGAAAAAATGAAAGCAACGGGAATCGTAAGAAGGATCGACGAATTGGGACGGGTAGTAATTCCGAAGGAGATCCGCCGTACATTGCGTATCAAGGACGGAGATCCGCTGGAAATATTTACCGATCGGGACGAATTGATGCTGAAAAAATATTCGCCCATCGCGACGCTGGAAAAATTTTCGGAAGGTACGACGAAATCGCTCAGCGATCTGAGTGGGTGCCTTGCGGTGATCTGCGATACGGATGAAATTTTGTATGCATCGGGGGACGGGCGCAAGGATTTTGCAAAGAAAACGATCTCCTCGCAGTTGGAGCGGATCATGAAAGACAGGCGCAGTTATGTGGCAAACCGTGCGGAAGGCGGGGACATTGTGCCGCTGACTGACGATGCGCAGATGCAGATCACGGCGCAGATCATTGTTCCGATCGTGGCGGGCGGGGATTGCCTGGGCGCCGTTTCGCTCTTATCGGGTGAAGAGGGCGCGCGTATGGAGGCGGGTGCGGTAAAATTATGCCGCCTGACCGCAGATATTCTGGCAAACCAGTTCATGTAAAGATCGAGAAAGTGATTGCAACGGGGAGAAGGCGCAGCCTTTTCCTTTTTGCTACATATGAAATCGCAAAGTTTTATCAAAGGGGCAATCATAATAGCCGCAGGCGGGATCGCGGCGAAAATCCTCGGTGCTTTTTACCGCATACCGCTGACAAATATCTTAGGCGGGGAAGGAATGGGGATTTACCAAATGGTGTATCCGCTCTACTGCCTGTTGCTTACCGTATCGGCGACAGGTATTCCATCCGGGCTTGCCCGCCTTGTTTCGGCGGCGGAGGCAAAAGGGGATCGGGAGAAAAGCCGCGCCGTTCTGCGGAAATCTTTGCTGCTGTTTTCTGCGATCGGGTTTGCGGGCAGTGCTCTGATGTTTCTGCTTGCCCCTTTGATGAGTATGGCGCAAAAAGAAATTTCGGCGATTTCTGCTTATCGGGCTTTGGCTCCTGGGGTGTTTCTTGTCTCCGTGCTCTCCTGCTTTCGCGGCTGGTTTCAGGGGAAAAGCAATTTTTTGCCCACGGCGCTCTCCGAGATCTGTGAGCAGGCGGTCAAGGTTGCGGTCGGCGTTTTTGTCGCAAATCTTTACCGCGCGGACGTCGTGCGCGCCGTAACAGCTACGCTGTTTGCCGTTACGCTCAGCGAACTGGCCGCTTGCATTCTGATGCTTTTTTTAGTGGGAAAGGAAAGAGGCGTTCGACCGCTTTATCGCGAACGTATACCGATTTTGAAGTCGAAAATGCTGTTGCGCATCACAATTCCCGTTACGGTTGCGGCGGGTGTGCTTCCGCTTTCCAACATCGCAGACAGTATCCTGATCGTGCGGATGATCGGAGCGTATACGGACAATGCCACCGCACTTTACGGATTGTATTCGGGAGCGGCGGCGACGCTGGTCAATCTTCCCGTATCGGTGTGCTACGGAATTGCCGCCGCCATCATACCTGCCGTATCGTCGCTGGCAAGCAAAGGACGGGTCAAAGAAGCGGAAAACCGCATTTTGTTTGCGCTCAAATGCACATTGTATCTTTCGATGCCTGCGGCTTTGTTTCTTTTTGTATTTTCGGGCAGGATCACTTCTTTTTTGTTTGCATCGGTTACGGGTGCGGAAGGGGAAATACTGGCAAAACTTGTGCGATCGCTTTCGTTTGCCGCCGTACTTCTTTCCGTAGTGCAGACGCTTTCCGCGTGTTTGACGGGCTGCGGAAAGCCGAAGATCGCCGCGTTCTCGATGACGGCGGCCGTCGCGATCAAGCTGCTTGCGGAAGCAGTGCTGCTGCGTTATCCGCAAATTTCCGTTCTGGGGGCGGCATATGCGTCAATCGGGTGTTATTTTGTTGCGATTCTCGTCAATTTGTTATATAGTATAAGGGAAAGAAAAAATCGATGGATATTTTTCGGTCTGGCGGGCAAATTTTTGCTGATGTCGGCGGCGGCGGTGTTACCGGCGGCGGCAGTGGCGCGGGTGCACGTATTGTTGTCGCTTGCAGTTGCGGCGGCGGTATATCTGGCGTTGTCGGTGCTGTTGCGCGCGTTTACGGCCGAAGAATTGCAGATTGCATGGAGGAAGAAAAATGGTAACCGTTGTAGGGTTAGGGTGCGGTCGTGAAGATGTATCGGACGGGGCGAGAAAAGCTCTGCTTTCGGGTGCAAAAGTGATCCTGCGCACGGGCGAAACGCCCGCCGCGCAAGGGGTAAAAGATCTGGGGGTCGAATTTTCCACCCTGGATTACATATACGGGATCAGCCGTAATTTTGATACTTTAAATAAAAGACTGGCGTCGGCGGTGTTGGAAGAAGCAAAGGAACGCGACGTCGTTTACTGTGTGGACGGGAGTGTGTCGGAAGATGTTTCGGCGCAAATGGTCATGCGCAGGGCGAAGAATGTAAAGGTATACGGCGGGGTATCCAAAGCGGACAGTGCGTTTGCGGCGGCGAAAATTTTTTCGCGCAATCGAATGTCGGTTTCGGCGTACGGCTGGGGAGATATCCGTCCCACCCTTCCGCTCGCTGTCTACGATCTGGATTGCGACCTGGTGGCGGGAGATATTAAACTTCGCCTTTGCGAGCTGTTCGGGGATGAAGCGGAATGTTATTATGTGCACGGCGGCAAGGCAAAGAAAATTCGGCTTTTTGAAGCGGACAGGCAAAAAGAGTATGATTCCACGAGCGTATTGGTGATGGATGAAATACCGCTTCTGAAGCGGACGCGGTTTAATTACGACGATCTGGTAAAAATTCTGAATTTGCTGCGCGCGCCGAACGGATGTCCTTGGGACAGGGCGCAGACGCACGAGAGCATCCGTCAGAACATGATCGAAGAAGCGTATGAGCTGGTGGACGCGATCGACAGCAAGGATGATTCCAAGATATTGGAAGAAACGGGCGATGTTCTGATGCAGGGAGCGTTTCATTCGGTACTGGGTCAGGAGCGCGGCGCGTTCAGCACGGACGACGTTTTAAGTGCGGTCTGTTCCAAACTGATATTCCGCCATTCGCATATATTCGGAAAGGACAAAGCGACCGACGAGGCGAGTGCGCTTTCGGTCTGGGATAGGAACAAGCAGGCGGAAAAGGGGCAAAAGACGGGATCGGAGTCTGTCTGCGACGTTCCGAAGGTACTGCCTGCGGTGATGCGCGCACAGAAGGTGGCCAAACGTGCGGCGAAATACGGATACGACTTTAAAGACGTGGACGAAGCGGCGGGAAAGGTAAAGGAAGAGCTTGCCGAGCTTTTAGCGGCGGTGGCAGAAAAAGATCCGAAGCATGTTTCGGAAGAAGCGGGCGACCTTCTTTTTTCGGCGGTGAATACGGGAAGACTTGCAGGGGCGGACTGCGAAGAGAGCCTTCGCGAAAGCACGGAAAAGTTTATCGCAAGGTTCTGCGAAACGGAAAAACTGATCGCAAAAGACGGAAAGAGAATGCAGGATCTCGGCGCAAAAGAGCTTTGGGAATACTATGAAAAGGCGAAAAACAGCGGGCGTACAGAATGAGTGTGAAACTGGGAGATCGTATCCGGATCGGGGATACATACACAAAAAATAATCTTTTTTGCGCGCCGCTTGCGGGATATACGGATTTTGCGTTCCGCAAGCTTTGCTATTCGTTTGGAGCGGGGCTTTGTTTTACGGAGATGGTCAGCGCGAAAGGGCTGTTGTACGATAACGAAGCAACAAAACTTCTTCTGTATCGGTTTGACGGGGAGAAGGATACGGCGGCGCAGTTGTTCGGGAGCGATCCGAGTATTTTGCGCGCGGCATGCGAAAGCGAAGCGTTGAAAGATTATAAGACGATCGATCTGAACATGGGGTGCCCCGTACCGAAAGTATTTAAAAACGGGGAAGGGAGCGCGCTGCTCTCAAACTTTCCGCTTGCAGAGAAAATTATATCCGAATGCAAAAAAAGCGGGAAGAATGTTAC
>USSJ01000142.1 GCA_900557285.1 uncultured Clostridia bacterium
GCGGTGTGTTTTACTTTCTCCGAAATTTTTCGGATCGTTTTTAGGACAACTAAAAATCCGCAGAAACGGAAAGACCCGTTTCTGCGGATAAAAATTTGTTATTTTTAAGCCAAGTAAAATTATTCTTTGAACATTCTGTTGAGGCGTTTTGTGATGGAGCGGATGTTTTCACGCACGGCGCTTCTTGCGCTTCCGCCGATCACTTTTCTCGCTTCCACCGATTTATTTACGCGGACGCGCTGCAAAATTTCTTCGTCAAAGAGCGTAGAGAACTGCTGGTACACGAACAGATCGAGTTTGTCCAATGTCTTGTTGTTTTCGATGCAGTAGCGGACGATCTGACCCGTAACGGCGTGAGCGTCGCGGAACGGCATACCTTTCTGAACGAGATAATCGGCAATGTCGGTCGCTGTGGAGAATCCGCCTGCCGCCGCATTGCGCATTTTGCGCGTATCGAAGGAAATATTCTGCAACAGTTCGTTGAAAATACCGAGGCAGCCGAGGACGGTCGTTTCTGCGTCAAACAGGGCTTCTTTGTCTTCCTGCAGATCTTTGTTGTAGGAAAGGGGAATGCCTTTGATGACCGTAAGGATCGCCGTGAGATCTCCGTAAACTCTGCCCGTTTTGCCGCGCACGAGTTCGGGGATATCGGGATTCTTTTTCTGCGGCATGATGGAAGAACCGGTGGAATATTTGTCCGAGATATCGATAAATCCGAATTCTTCGGAAGAATAATAAATGATATCTTCAGAGAACCGCGAAAGGTGCGCCATGACCGTGGAGCAGCAGAAAATGTATTCGGCGACGAAATCGCGGTCGGAAACGGCGTCGATGGAATTTTGAGAGATCTCCGAGAAGGAAAGCAGGCTTGCGGTCATTCTGCGGTCGATCGGGAAATCGGTGCCGGCCATCGCGCAGCTGCCGAGGGGCATCACGTCGGTGCGTTTATAGCAATCGGTGAAGCGTTCGATGTCGCGCAGGAACATTTCGCTGTAAGCGTTGATGTACTGAGCGACGGAGATCGGCTGAGCTCTGCGCATATGCGTGTAACCAGGCATGATATACTGAACATTGTTGTTGGCAATGTTCAGAAGGGTGTTTACAAGCGCTTTGAGGTGCCCGCAGACATTGACGATGCTGTCTTTGACATACAGACGAAGGTCGGTCGCAACCTGGTCGTTGCGCGAACGGGCGGTGTGCAGCATTTTGCCGGTCGCACCGATGCGCTTTGTGAGTTCCTGTTCGACGAAGGTGTGGATATCTTCCGCGCCTTCCAGCGGCAGACTGCCTTTTTCGATATCGGCGAGAATATTTACGAGAGTATCGCTGATCTTATCCGCGCTTTCTTTGGGGATGATCTGCGTTTCTCCAAGCATCTTGACGTGCGCGATGCTTGCCAGGATATCATGCCAATACAATTTGTAGTCGAAAGAAAGCGACTGGTTGAAATCATCGGCGCTTTTTGCGCTCGGCTGTGTAAAACGTCCTTCCCACAATTTCATAATTTAACTCTCCGTAACTTTTTTAAGCCCATTTCGATTGACTTATTTCTGTGAAAACTTTAAAATAATGAAGTAAAGTATTGCCGCAGTGCGGAGTTTATGAAAGAACAAACCTCCGCTTATTCTTATTCTAATATATTTTGCGGAAAAATTCAAGTTATTTTACGAAAAAGAGACAGAAAATTGATTATTTTGGGAATCGATCCCGGGCTTGCCACATTGGGGTACGGGGTCTTGGAAAAGGATGCGCACGGGAATGTTGCCGCGCGCGATTACGGGGTCGTACTGACTCCGAAAGAAGAGCGGCTGCCGACGCGTCTGGCGATCCTGGAAGAGGGGTTGAACAAACTTTTAGACAAATGCTGTCCCGACGAAGTGGCGGTAGAGGAGCTTTTTTTCTCCAAGAACGTAACGACGGGTATGGCGGTGGCGCATGCGCGGGGCGTGGCGCTTTTGACGTGCGTCAAGCGCTGCGGTCGGCTGTTTGAGTACACGCCGATGCAGATCAAACAGGCTCTGACGGGGTACGGGAAAGCGGAAAAGCGTCAGATCCAGATCGTTACGGCGAACCTTTTGCACCTGAAAGGGATCCCGCGCCCCGACGACGCGGCAGATGCTCTGGCGGTGGCGCTTTGCCACTCGTTTACTTCCAGGCTGTCGGGACTGTACTCCATTTAAAAATGAAAAAGATGCGCCGTTTGCGGCGGAAGGCGGAAAGACATGATCGGATATATTAAAGGCAAAGTTATTTATTCGGATGCAGGCACGGTGCTTTTGGAAAACGGCGGGATCGGCTATGAAATCCTGTGTTCGGGTGCGTTGTTTGCAAAACTTGTTACGGACAAGCAGGGCGAAGCGTACACATATATGCAGGTGCGCGAAGACGGGATATCTCTGTTCGGATTTGTATCGCCGGAAGAAAAGAATATGTTTTTAAAGCTCATCACCGTGTCGGGCGTCGGCCCGAAGATGGGCATCGGAATTTTGTCGGCGATGAATATCAACGACATAGCGGTGGCGATCGCGACGTCGGACGTCAAAATGCTTTCATCGGTAAAGGGACTGGGCAAAAAGACGGCGGAGCGCATCATACTGGAACTGCGCGAAAAAGTGACGGCAGGAGAGCTGAAATCTTCCGAAGGCGGCAAAGCTTCGGTGCAGGCAATCGAAAAAATGTCGGATAAAGAAGAGGACGCGATCGTAGGATTGATGTCGCTGGGATACACGCGTGCGGAAAGTGCGAAGGCGGTCAAAGGCGCCGTGGAAAAGGGTGCGGAGAGCCTGGAAGAGATCATCATGACCGCATTGAAAAGTATGTAACGTATAGCGAAAAATCGGGAAAAGGAGGGCGCAGTAAATGGGATTTGAAGAAGATTTTGAAAACGGCTTTGACGAGCGGCTCGTCATGAGTACGAAAGGGGAATACGATCTGGAAGAAAATGCTCTCCGTCCCAAAACGATGGCGGATTATGTAGGACAGAGCAAAGTCAAAGAGAATCTGTCCGTGTATATATCATCGGCAAAAATGCGCGGAGAAGCGCTGGATCATGTGCTGTTGTACGGGCCTCCGGGGCTCGGTAAGACGACGCTGGCGCATATCATTGCGGCGGAATTGGGTGTGCAGATCAAACTGACGAGCGGCCCCGCGATCGAGCGGAGCGGCGATCTGGCGGCGATCTTGACCAATCTGAACGAAGGGGATGTACTCTTTATCGACGAGATCCACCGACTGAACCGTTCGGTGGAAGAAATATTGTATTCCGCGATGGAAGATTATGCATTGGATATCATTGTGGGGAAGGGGCCTGCGGCGCGGAATATTCGTTTTTCCCTGAAAAAATTCACGCTGATCGGGGCTACGACCAAAGCGGGGATGCTGGCATCGCCGCTTCGCGACCGTTTCGGGGTATTGTGCCGTCTGGAGATGTACACGCCCGCGGAACTGGCGCAGATCGTCACGCGATCGGCAAAGATGCTCGGCATCGAGATCGAACCGAACGCGGCGAATGAAATTGCGCGCCGCTCGCGCGGCACGCCCCGTATCGCGAACAGGCTGTTAAAGCGCGTGCGCGATTTTTCGGCGGTCAAGGGGAACGGGATCGTAAATCTTGACGATGCGAAGTATGCTTTGAAAAAGATGGATATCGACGATCTCGGGCTGGACGATACCGATCGCGGGCTTTTGCGTGCGCTGATCGAAAAGTTCAACGGCGGGCCTGCGGGGTTGGAGACATTGGCGGCTACGATCAACGAGGATGCGAACACCATTGAGGACGTGTATGAACCGTATCTGATGCAGTTGGGATTCATTGCGCGTACGCCGCGGGGCAGAGTGTGTCTGAAAGGCGGGTATGCGCATATGGGCGTAAAGATGAGCGAAAAGCAAAAAGCGCAGATCTCCATGTTTGACGAGGAATAGAGGCTACAGAAAAATGTTGTTGAAATCGGATTATTATTATGATTTGCCGGAAGAACTGATCGCGCAGACTCCTGCGGAGCCGCGCGATTCTTCCAGACTGCTTGTATATGACCGCGCGACGGGAAAAACAGAAGACCGAATTTTTCGGGATATCAAAGAGTATTTAAAAGCGGGCGACGTGCTTGTCATCAACAATACAAAGGTTTTGCCTGCGCGTATGTTTGCGTACACGAAAAACGGCGGACGTGTAGAGGTTTTGCTGTTGAAACGGCGGAATCTGA
>USSJ01000143.1 GCA_900557285.1 uncultured Clostridia bacterium
GAAAAGTCGGCGGGGCGATCCTGCTTGCAGGCTTTATCGCCTATTACGTATGGCTGTTCGCGGCATAATTTTTCAAATAATAAGGCAGGACGCCCCGGGGGTAAATGCGCCGGGGTGTCCTGCCGTTTAAAGTATTCTGGTGAATCGGTTGATTATGATTTGAAATACAAAGCTGTTTGACCTGTGTTTTATCCTGATCTCGGACAGTCGGCAAAAGGAGAAAAAACGAGGACCGAGCGGAAAAAACGGGTGCAGAGAATTAAAAATTTTGCGGAACTATTGACAAATCGGCAAAATTGCGGTTTAATAAATATAGAAGCGAAGCGGATGCTCAGCGAAGGAGGTTCTTATGAATAAAGTTATAACAGTCAGCCGTCAGTTCGGAAGCGGCGGCAGGGAATTCGGCATTAAACTTGCGCACGAATTAAAGATTCCGTTTTATGATAAAGATCTCATATCGATGGCAGCGGAGGACAGCAATCTTTCCCCCGAATTTATGAAGCATTATGAAGAGAGCGCTCCGGGGCTTTTTTCGCGGACGCTGTATTCGTATTATCAGATGCCGATGACGGATCAGATCTATATTGCGCAATCCAATCTGATCAAGAGGCTGGCGAAGGAAGGCCCTTGCGTGCTGATCGGAAGGTGTTCGGATGTGATCGTGGAAGACAGTGTAAAGATCTACATTCATGCGCCTTTGGAAAAGAGAGTGGAGCGCAAACTGGCCATGGATACGGGTGTGGCGCCGGAAAAGATGGAAGAGCACATCAAAGCGACGGATAAAAAGCGCAAGAAATATTACGAGTATTATACCGATCAGAAATGGGGAATGGCGGAAAACCATCATCTGTGTTTGGACAGCGGGCTGATCGGAGTAGACGGCTGTGTGGATTGTGCCTTATCGTATATTTCGCACATAAAGGATTAAAAAGTCCGGAATGTGTGATTTTATGCGGGAAAAGATCGAAAAAAGGGAAAAGCAGGCAAAGCCTGTAAAAGAGCGGGGCCGGCCCCGCTCTTTTTATTTGACAGAGAGCGTCGGCGGAGAGTATAATATCATAAATTTAAAGAAAGACGGTGAAATGCGTGGAAAAACGGAAGACGGTAGCGGTAGGAATGAGCGGCGGCGTGGACAGCTCTGTGGCGGCATTGTTGCTGAAAGAACAGGGATATGATGTGATCGGGCTGTACATGGTGAACTGGGAAGAAGAAGGAGAAAACGGGTGTTGCACGGCGGAAGCGGATTACGAAGACGTGAAGCGCGTGTGCAACAAGATCGGGATCCCGTATTATACGGTGAATTTCGCCAAGGAATATGCCGACCGTGTGTTTTCGTATTTTTTAAAGGAATACGAAGCGGGCAGAACGCCGAATCCGGACGTATTGTGCAATCGGGAGATCAAATTCGGGCCGTTCAGGGATTATGCCATGGCTTTGGGTGCGGATTTTATCGCAACGGGGCACTATTGCGGGATCCGCCACGAAAACGGCAGGCATTTTCTTCTTAAGGCAGCCGACGAGAACAAAGACCAGACGTATTTTCTCAACCAGGTGACGCAGCCGCAGTTTGAAAACGTATTGTTTCCGTTGGGCGGTATCTGCAAGCCGCAGGTGCGCGAGATTGCCGAAAGGTACGGGCTTTCGACGGCAACAAAAAAGGACAGTACGGGTATCTGTTTTATCGGCGAACGAAATTTTCGCAATTTTTTGCGGAATTATCTTCCGGCAAAGCCGGGCAAGATGATGACAAGCGAAGGCGAAGTCGTCGGCGAGCACATCGGGCTGATGTATTACACGCTGGGACAGCGCAAAGGGCTGGATCTCGGCGGCAGAAAGGGGGATGAAGGCGGCCGTTGGTTTGTGGTGGAAAAAGATCTGAAAAACAATATTCTGTATGTATCGCACGGCGATGAAAGCAGGCTTTATACGGATAAGTGCACGGTATCGGGGATCAACTGGATACCTTCGTTGCCTGCGGAGGAATTTGTCTGCACGGCGAAATTCCGCTATCGCCAGAAAGAGCAGGGAGTGCGCGTCTGCCGAACGGGTGAAACGGATGCCGAAGTGCATTTCGATGTGCCGCAGAGAGCGGTAACGCCGGGGCAGTATGCCGTGTTTTATGACGGGGACAGATGTATCGGCGGCGGCGTGATCGAAAGGTCGGAAAGGCTGTCGTAGGAGAAAAGGAGAACAGGAATGAGATCGGTGATACGGGCGCCGAAAAGCGATGCGGTCAGCGAACGGGAGACAAAGAATCGCGAACTTGCGCGCAGGATTTGCGCGCAGGGTATCGTGCTTTTGAAAAATAAAAATGCGGCGCTGCCGTTGACGGGCGGGCGCGTGTCTTTGTTCGGGCGAGGCGTGCGCCATACGGAAGCAGGCGGAACGGGGAGCGGAGAAGTCCGTCCGCGCGAGCGCGTCAATATTGAGCAGGGATTTTTAAATGCCGGTTGGGAAATTTGTACAAAACGCTGGCTGGACGAAGAAGATTTTCTGTACGAGGAAGCATACCGCAAATGGGAAGAAGAAATGGACCGGATTTTTTCCCGTTTGCGTCTGGATTTTATGCGGCAGATCGAGCGGGCAAACGCACACCGTTTTCAGGTGCCGTACGGCGGCGAGATCACAAATGAGGATGTTCGGACGGATACGGCGGTTTATGTCTTGTCCAGACAGGCGGGCGAAGGTGCAGACCGAAAAAACGAGCCGGGAGATTTTCTGATCGCTCCCGAAGAGCTGGAACATTTGCGGCAGCTGAAGAAACTGTTCGCAAAGTTGGTGCTCGTCATCAACGCGGGCGGGATGATCGACTTAACGTTCGATGAACAGATCGAAACGGACGCGATCGTATATCTGACGCAAGGCGGAATGGAAGGCGGAAACGCACTGGCGGATGTTTTGACGGGCGCCTGCAATTTCAGCGGAAAATTAGCGGATACGTGGGGCAGAAATTATGACCAATATCCGTTTGCGCATGAATACGGATCGCTGAGCGGCGACGCTTTGCACGATATCTATAAGGAAGGGGTTTTTCTCGGATATAAGTGGTTTGAAAGTACGGGGCTTATGCCGCGGTATCCGTTTGGGTTCGGGCTTTCGTACACAAAATTTTGTATTTCGGACGCGCAGGTGTCGCTGATCGGAGGGCGCGCCGTGGTTTCGGCGAAAGTCAGGAACATCGGGGAAAAGGCGGGCCGTGAAGTGGTGCAGGTATATGCGGCATTGCCGAAGGGAAGCATCCCCAAAGAAGTTCAGAGACTGGTTGCGTTCACCAAGACAGACGAGCTGTTGCCCGGTGAAGAGTGCGAAGTGCGGATGTTGTTTGAATTGTCCGTGCTGGCAAGTTATTTTGAACAGGAATCGCGGTATAAGATTGAAAAAGGCGATTATATTCTGCGGGTCGGCAATTCCAGCGAAGACCTGCAGACGGCGGCTGCTGTACGGTTTGGGGAAACCGTAACGACAGAGATCTGTAAAAATGTAACCAAAGCGAGGGTGGAAATTTGCGACCTGCCGTCTCCTGCCGTGTTGCAGACAGAGGCGGAGCCTGTCGCGGCGGAATATACGGGCGGTATCGTTATGCGCAGAAACGAATATACGTACCATCCGAAATTCGACCAAAGAACGGAAGATAAATATGAAGAACTTGGTTCGCGGGACAAGGCGCGTCTGGTTACGGGAGCGGGGTACTTCGGAAAAACGTACAATCAGACGTTCGGTGCCGTCGGAAAGACGACTTCAAGACTTCTGAAGAAAGGGATCCCGAACATCTGTATGTGCGACGGGCCGCAGGGGCTGAATCTGACGCCTCGGGCCGTGGAAGGAAAGAATCAATGGTTCACGGTGCCTGCGGTGCCGCAGAATCTGCGTTATGGGGTACTGAAGAAGCTTTTGAATTTGTTTACACCGAAGGAAAAAGCAGAAAGTTCGGTGTATTATCAATATTGCACGCAGTGGCCCTGCGAAACACTGCTTGCACAGACATGGGATTGCGGCTTGCTGTATGAAATGGGCAGGGCGACAGGGGCTGAACTTCTGGAAATGGGGGTTACGCTATGGTTGGCACCCGGCATGAATCTTCACAGAAATCCGCTGTGCGGACGCAATTTTGAGTATTATTCGGAAGATCCGCTTCTGACGGGAAAACTGGCGGCGTCCTTGTCGCAGGGCGTCAATTCTTGCGGCGGAATCGG
>USSJ01000144.1 GCA_900557285.1 uncultured Clostridia bacterium
ATACCGTGCTGAACACCATCGTCGCCGAAGAACTGAGCATCTTTGCCGACCGGCTGGAGGCGTGCGACGATCTCTCGGCAGGCGTAAAGGAAATCGTCAAAGATACGCTCAAAGAACACAAGCGCATTATTTTCAACGGCAACAACTATACCGAAGAATGGACGAAAGAAGCGAAGAAACGCGGGCTTTTGAACCTGCGCAACAGTGCGGAAGCACTTCCGTATTTTGCGTCGAAAAAGAATATCGAACTTTTCGAGCGCAATGACGTATTTACGGAACGCGAGGTCCGTTCGCGTACGGAGATCATGCTCGAGAATTACGGCAAAGTGCTGACGATCGAGGCTCTGACGATGATCGAGATGGGCAAAAAAGATATTTTCCCTGCCGTGAACAGTTATATCAACGATCTGTGTGCGGCGGTTTCGGCAAAGAGCGCCATGGGCGCTTCCTGTGCGGCGGAAAAAGAACTGATCAAAAAACTTTCCGCTTCCAACGAAGCAATGTACTTCAAGATCGGCGAGATCGAGCAGCTTCTGGTAGAAGTCAAGGGGATCACCGACGCCGAACAGTCCGCCCGCTTCTTTGCGGATAAGATCATTCCCGTTATGCAGGAAATGCGCGCTTACGCCGACGATATGGAAGTCAATACGGCGAAAAAATACTGGCCGTTCCCGACTTACGGCGATATCCTCTTCAGCGTCTGATCGTAAGATGCTTGCCTGTCCGCTTCACGCGGCAGGTTGGCGTAACGCAAAATTTCCCTCCCTTCTTCGCGCGTCGGCTGCTTTTCGTAAGGCGGCGCACGGCAGAACGGGTCGGAAGGATACGGGTCAGCCTTCGGCTGGCTGTCAATTGAAAATTCGCAATGGCGCGGTAGGAAATTTTTCCGCAGATGTTTTTTTAGCGAACATTTGCTGCCGCGTCTTTTTTCTTTGTTTAATTATTACAATTTATCATAAAAGGAGTGAGATTATGGAAGGTATCTATGGATCCACAGGGGTATGGTTCCTGATCGGAGCGATACTTGTATGGTTTATGCAAGCGGGTTTTGCGATGGTCGAAACGGGATTTACGCGAGCGAAGAATGCCGGCAACATCATCATGAAAAACCTGATGGACTTCTGTCTCGGGACGATCGTATTCGTACTGCTCGGGGCAGGGCTGTTGATGGGGGAAGACGCGTTGTTCGGCTTGATCGGACTGCCGAATCTGGACCTGTTCTCGGATTTTGCGAACTATGACTGGTCAACGTTCTTCTTTAACCTTGTATTCTGTGCGACGACGGCGACGATCGTATCGGGAGCCATGGCGGAGCGCACGAAATTCTTGTCGTATTGTATTTATTCGCTGGTGATCAGTGCGATCGTATATCCGATCGAAGCGCACTGGGCATGGGGCGGCGGCTGGCTCGCAAACGAAATTCTCGGTGTGACGTACATTGATTTTGCGGGATCTTCGCTCATTCACATGGTTGGCGGTATTTCATCCTTTATCGGCGCGCTGATCCTCGGGCCGCGCTGGGGAAAATATCTGGACAAAGACGGTAAGCCGACGCTGAACCGCAAGGAAGTGAAATTTATCCGCGCGATTCCGGGCCACAACCTGACGATCGGCGCTTTGGGTGTGTTTATTCTCTGGTTCTGCTGGTACGGATTCAACGGCGCTGCGGCGGGCGATATTACGCAGTTGGCGCAGATCCTTGTCACGACGACGGTTGCAACGGCTTCCGCGACTTGTGCGACGATGATCTTTACCTGGATCCGCAATAAAAAGCCGGACGTATCCATGACGCTCAACGGCTCTCTGGCAGGTTTGGTTGCGATCACGGCGGGCTGCGCCGTGGTGGATGTGGTAGGTTCTTTCTTTATCGGTGTTGTAGCAGGTATTCTGGTTGTTGTGGCAGTAGAAGTGATTGATAAAAAGTTCCATGTGGATGACCCGGTCGGCGCGATCGCGGTGCACGGATGCAACGGGCTTTGGGGCACGATCGCCTGCGGATTGTTCTCTACGAGCACTGGTCTGTTCTACACGGGAAGTTTTGCACAGCTGGCGGTACAGCTGATCGGTATTGTGGCGATCGCCGCTTGGACGATCGTGTGCATGATCGGTCTGTTCCAGCTTCTCAAACATACGGTCGGCCTGCGTGCGTCGAAGATCGAGGAAACGGAAGGTCTCGACAAACACGAACACGGTCTGCCGAGCGCCTATGCGGATTTTGCGGCTGTTCCGCTCGCGGCGGAAATGCTGGATCCCGAAGGAGTGCCTTCTCCGGTGGAAGGGGTTCCCGTTCTCGACACATCGGCTGTGTCCGCTGCGCCTGAACTCAAACAGAGCGGCATGGATGCTAAGCTCACAAAGGTAAGCATTCTGACGAAGCAGTCCAAATTTGAAGAATTGAAGAAGGCTCTTGCCGAGATCGGCGTGACAGGGCTTACGGTGACGCAGGTACTCGGGTGCGGCGTACAGAAAGGCGCGGGCGAATATTACCGCGGCGTAAAAGTGGATATGGATCTTTTGCCGAAGGTAAAAGTGGAAGTCGTCGTCAGCAAAGTTCCTGTCGAGCAGGTCGTTGCGGCGGCAAGGAAAGCGCTCTATACGGGACATATCGGCGACGGCAAGATCTTCGTTTACGACGTGGAAGACGTGGTGCGCGTGCGTACGGGTGAATCGGGGTACGAAGCATTGCAGGATCCCGAAAACAAAGACTGATCTTTCTGGAAGGAAGAGTTTTGAAACCGCATAAATTTCGGCTTCATGGTCGGGACAAAAAAGTTTCGCAATGAGCGGAAGTCGGTTTCGGTTATGCATGGGCAGCAAAGCCCTTGCTTATGAAATGCTCACACGGCTCTCTCATAGATATCGGGGCGCCCCTCCGCTTGGCGGAGGGGCGCCTTGATTTTAATGCAAAAAAATGAAAGGGTTCAGAAAACGAAGGCAGTTTTGTCAGTGAAACCGTCGTGTTGAAAATGCAGATTGGCGGATCGTGTTATCGTTTTTCTGAGGGATCGGAGCCGTGTTCATCCTGCGGGTTGGTTTGTTCTGCGGCATCGGGTTGATCCGTGTTGTCCGCCTTTTCATTGCCGCCTTGTTTTTCCTGCCATTCCTGAATGGTTTTGCGGACTTTTTCACGGCGTTTATCGGAAGGCAGAAGAGCAGGGAAGGCTTTGGCGAGACGGCTCTTTTCAATCTTGTCATACAGGGCGTCAGTGCGCTTTGCGTTGCGGTAGCGCAGGTTTTCGATGGCCTGTGCGCCGCTTTCTTTCAGATTGTCCAGCTTTTCACTGCCGTTTTGGCGTATTTCGCCGATTTTTTCGGCACTTTTTGCGGTCGCATGGGACAGGGCGCTGCCGAGCGCGTCGGAACCAAGCCGCAGCGCTGCGTTGATTTTCTGCAATTCTTTGAGACGTTTACCGAGAGCCGAAATCTGCAGCAGCGTAAAGACGAGGTCGGTCACGAAGGCCGCGGCGCAGATGCCGAGAAAGATGTACCCTGCAAGGAGAGGAATATGACCGAGCAGCGCGGCAAACGTGGGCTGGATCCCGTAAAGAACGGCGATGGCGGCAATGCCCCAGAGCAGGGACATTTCGGGACAGATAAACCCGCCTATATTGAATTTCCTGTTTGAATAATCCCACCATTTTTTATGAAAGATCTTTTCGAGCACGAAGCCTGTCAGGAATTCCAGGGCGGAACAGAGGAGCACGGAAACGAAAAAGACGGCCCACGGATATTTTTTCAGAGGCGTAAGGCAGAGCAGCAACAAGGCGACTCCCGTGCCGTAGATGGGGCAGACGGGGCCGTTCAGAAATCCGCGGTTGATAAATTTCCCCGTTTTGAACGTTGCAAAAATAACTTCGCTGCACCAACCCAAAAACGAATAAAGAAAAAAGTAAACAAACAGTTCATAGAGACTGAAAGAACCTAAAAGGATGTGAGACATAAAAACTCCTGTGATTTCAGACAAGATGAGCGCGCAAAACCGATAAAACGGGCGGGGTGCCGCGGTAAATGACGTGGCTTTGCGCGGGCAGGAAACGGCGGCGTTTCGGCGATCCCGATGGCGGGAAAGGAACTGCCGCCGAAAGAAAGTCTGATCCTGTCAAAGTATAGCATAAAGGCATGGAAAAGACAAGATTTTGCAGAAATATGAAGAAAACAACGGTGATTTTGATGTTGCGATTCTTGATGTT
>USSJ01000145.1 GCA_900557285.1 uncultured Clostridia bacterium
TCCTATAACCAAAACAGATTTCATATAAACCTTCTTCTTTTTATTTCCGCCCGCAAGGCGGAGAAGTTTTTAGAAGCGATTTCGGATTCAAAATCGCAATACGTTTCTTGAAAAATACGGCAAAAGTTTAGCCGATGCGTACTTTTTCCATGGGGAGAGCGGCGGCCGGCGCGTTGGGGGTGCGCAGGGACAGCATGAATGTCAGACATCCGACCCGTCCCAGATACATGAGAAGAGCAAGAATGATTTCCGAGCCGATACAGAGAGTCGGGGTGATCCCGAGCGTCAGTCCCACGGTGCCGATCGCAGAAAACACTTCAAAAACGACATCCGTCAGGGATGTAACGGTGGGATTGTTCTGTTCCAGCAGGCAGATAATGATGACGGCCGCGCAGGCCAAGAGCAGGTATAAAGTTACAAACTGCTGTGCGTTTTTGACATTTTCCTCGTCAATGCGGCGGCCGAAACATTCCACCGAACGTTTTCCGGTCAGCAGGGACCACAAAGAGAGGCACAGCGTTGCAAACGTATTGGTTTTGATACCGCCTGCCGTGGAGCCGGAAGATCCGCCGACAAACATGAGAAGTATGGTCGTAAAGATGACGGCTTCTTTGACGGCGCCTGTTCCCGACAGGGGCAAAACGTTGAATCCCGCGGTGCGCGGCGAAACGGCGGTAAAGAAGGAAGAAAGAATTCTTTCCTGCCAGGGCAGGCCGTTTTCCGCGATAATAATGATGATGGTCGGAACGACGATCAGCACGGCCGTGGTAACGAGTACCAGTTTCGTATGCAGTGCGTATTTTCGGAAGCGGAATTTATTTTCCTTGAGATCGTCCCAGACAAAGAAGCCCAATCCGCCGATAATGATGAGGAGCGGGATGGTAATGCAGATGATCGGATCTCCGGAATAGGCGGTAAGGGAGGCAAATTCTTCTCCCGTTGAGGTCGAAACCCGCGTTGCAGAATGCGGAAACGGATGTGAACACCGCAAACCAGATGCCTTTTCCCCATCCGAAATCAGGCACGAACCGAAAACAAAGAACAAACGCCCCGAGCGCTTCAAAAATTAAAGTCCCGACCAAAATGGTCATTGTCAGACGCATCATGCCGCCGACAACGGGTGCGTTGACGGATTCCTGCATGAACATGCGCTCTTTCAGCCCGATTTTTTTTCCGCCGATCTTCCACAGAGTAAATACGACCGTCATAAATCCGATGCCGCCCATCTGAATCAGAATGAGAATGACAACCTGCCCGAGCGGCGACCAATACAGATAGGTGTCGTGCAGGATGAGTCCCGTCACGCAGGAAGCGGAAACAGCGGTAAACAGAGCGTCCATGAACGGAGCGCCGCCTTCAATTTTGGATGAAGGGGGCAAAACCAGTAAAATTGCCCCGATGAGAATAATAGCCAGATACCCCAGTACAAGAAACCGCACCGGAGTCAGACGTATTTTTCGTTGCATAAAAACTCCCGAGAACTGAAACAAAAAATGTTCCGACAAAATTATAGCATATTGAACGTAATTTGCAAGCGATTCTGCCATTATAGGGAAAATCTCCGAAAAAAATTTCTTTCGTCACACTTTTGCGGGGAAATGTATAGAATAAGCAGGAGGGAGGTTGGCATGAAAATCCATTTTGTAACGGAAGGGGAACTGAGCGAAAGTGCGGAAGGTGCCGCGCGTTCGGGCTGCGATGTGCTGGCACTCGGTTTTCATGGGTTGGGGAAAATTGATTACCGCAGGGAGCTTGCCGGAGAAACGGCGAAACTGGAGGATATGGCGATATTAAGCCGGGAACTTAGCTGCGTTGTTGTGAGTGGGTGCTATACGGATTCCTGCGGCGTCAAGCACAAGAGCGCGGCGATCGCGGAAAAGGGCAAAATATTGGGAGTGGCGGATATGCTGCATGCGGCGGAAACGGATTTCAGGAGCGGAGCGCACCTGAAGGTTTATGAAACGGGTGCGGGCAAGATCGGACTGTGTGTGGGAGAGGACTTGTTTTATCCGTCGGTTTCCGAAACATTGGCTTTGTGCGATGCGGACGTTATTTTTAATATATTCGGCGAAGCGGAGGATTTTGCGCCGCAGCTCATGCTTCGGGCGAGCGCGTTCTGTTCGGGAGTGCCGATCTGCATGAGCGGGGAAGGGATCGCCCAGGTATCTTCCCCGGAAGGAGAGATCCTCATGCGCTCTACGAAACGCGAATGCGATTTTTCGATCGTGCCTTCGCGCGAATACAGATTGGTAACGGTTCGGACGCGAGGTTTGGCGCGAAGGCGTCGGGAAGATTTCTGAAGTTTTGGCGAAATTTCCGGAAGTGTATTGCAAATTCCCCGAAAGGATGTTACAATGATGGGGCAAGGAGACGATATGGATAAACGCAATGCAACGGAATTTATCAACAGTTATAACAAGATCGACGCACAGCTGAGGGATCTGTACGGATTCAAGCCGTCGCAGTCATTTACGGATGTGATCCGAAGGAGTGCGGAAAAGAATTCGGTGATCCGCAAATATGAAAACGACCTGACGGATTACGCGCGTTTGCGCAACGCGATCGTGCATCAGAGCACGGACGGGCAGATCATAGCGGTGCCGTGCGATGAGGTCGTGGAGCAGATCAAGTTGATCGAGCGCCTGGTATGTACGCCGCCCATGATCGGGGAAACTTTGCAGGAGAAGCGGATCGTCAGCATTGAAGCGGAACTATCCTTGCGGCAGGCTGTGTTGCTGATTTCGAGGACCGGCTACTCCAATCTTCCCGTTTACCGCGGAAAGCGCATGATCGGGATCATCAATAACAGGCGCATCATCCGCGAACTGGGCGAAGCGATCCAGCGCGGACTGAATACGGATGTCTGGCTTTCGGAAACGCCTGTGGAAGCGGTGCTTTCGGAAACGGATCTGTTCGTGTATTATAAGTATCTCGGAAAGAAAAACACGTTGCAGGATATATTGTCGGCTTTTGAGGAAAACAAGAAATTGCTTGCGGTGGCGGTATCGGAAAACGGAAAGATCGGGGAACGCATCGTCAATTTTGTAACGCCAGCCGACCTCGTGCGTATCAGCAAGATTATGGAAGACTATGATTAAGAGCAATGAATTTATGGCGCCGGGGCGGTATATTGTCCCGGCGCGCGGTATTTTCAAAGCGTTGCTTTTACAAGAAACCGGGCGAAGCGGTGCGCGCAGGAATTGCCGCGTCAGAGTGTATTGAAAATCAATTTTTTATGTACAAAAGATCTGCGCAAGAAAGGCAGGGCTTGGGGAAAGGGGGAAATTGTGTGCATAAGCATACAAAAAACAGGAAAGGATGCAAAATCGCTTTACAAATTGCGGAAGGACTGGTAAAATAATAGAAACGAATAAATTGCGTTTACAAAGGACAAGCTTTTTGCGCGGCTTCTTTCAGAGAGTCCCCGGCAGGTGAAAAGGGGATATGAAGTTTGCAAAAGGTATCCCCTTTCAGCACGCGGGGCGAACGGGAAAACCGAGTAGTCTTGTGCGCGGTTATTTTTTCCGCGTTATCAAAAAAGGCGTATGTAAGTATGTTTTGGTGGTCCTTCTTTGTTTTCCGAAAACAGGGAGGGCTTTTTAAATTGTGAAACTACCGCAAGGAGAGAAAGCAATGGATCAGGATAAAAAGCTGTATTCCAAGGTTGACACGGCGATGAATTTTGTCGACCGTGAAAAGGACGTGATCGCGTTCTGGGAAAAAGAGCATGTGTTTGAAGACAGTGTGAAAGAGAACGAAGGCGGCGAGGAATTCTCGTTTTACGACGGACCTCCGACGGCGAACGGCAAGCCGCATATCGGGCACATCCTTACGCGTGTCATGAAGGATATCATTCCCCGTTACCAGACGATGAAGGGCAAACATGTCCTGCGCAAAGCGGGGTGGGATACGCACGGGCTTCCCGTCGAGCTGGAAGTGGAAAAACTTCTGGGAATGGACGGCAAGCAGGATATCGAAAAATACGGGATCGAACCGTTTATCAAGAAGTGCAAAGAGAGTGTCTGGAAATATAAGGGCGAATGGGAAAAGATGTCGGAACGGGTCGGATACTGGGCTGACATGGAAAATCCGTACGTTACTTACGACGATAAATACATCGAATCGGTGTGGTGGGCTCTCAAAGAGATCTGGAAGAAAGGGCTCTTGTACAAAGGTCA
>USSJ01000146.1 GCA_900557285.1 uncultured Clostridia bacterium
CAGATCGCAGGGCTGGATCCCCGCGTAGCGATGCTCTCGTTTTCGACAAAAGGCAGCGCAAAGCATGCGGATATCGACAAAGTGACGGCTGCGCTCGCCATTGCAAAAGAAAAGGCTCCGGATTTGGCGATCGACGGGGAATTGCAGTTGGATGCGGCGATCGTGCCCGCTGTGGCAAAATCCAAAGCACCCGGCTCCAAAGTGGCAGGCCACGCGAACGTGCTTATTTTCCCCGACCTGGATGCCGGCAATATCGGTTATAAGCTGACGGAAAGACTCGGCGGGTTTATGGCGGTCGGGCCGCTTTGCCAGGGATTTGCAAAACCGATCAATGATTTGTCCAGGGGCTGCAAGGCGGAAGATATCGTTGCCGCTGTTGCAATTACCGCTTTACAGACACAATTACAGTAAAAAGGGAGTAAAAACGATATGAAGATTTTGGTTGTCAATGCAGGAAGTTCCTCTCTTAAATATCAGCTGATCGATATGGATACGGAAACGGTCATCGCAAAAGGCGGCTGTGAAAGAATCGGTATCCGCGGTTCAAACCTGAAGCATAAGACGTCTAGGGGCGAGACGGTCATCGAAAAAGACATGCCCAATCATAAAGTAGCCATCCAGTTGGTATTGGAAGCTCTGGTGAATCCCGAGTACGGTGCGATCCGTTCGATGGATGAGATCGACGCAGTAGGACACCGCGTTGTCCACAGCGCGGAAGATTTCAATAAATCCGTTCTTCTTACAGATGAGATCATGGAGATCTGCCGCAGAAATGCTGAGCTTGCGCCTTTGCATATGCCTGCAAACATTCTTGGAATCGAAGCCTGCATGGAAGCTATGCCCGGCAAACCGATGGGTTTGGTATTCGACACGGCTTTCCATTCCACGATGCCGCCGTATGCTTATATGTACGCCATTGATTACAACGATTATAAGGATTACAAGATCCGTAAATACGGCTTCCATGGAACGAGCCATAAATACGTATCGCAGGAAGCGATCAAATATCTCGGAAAAAAAGCGGAAGATACAAAGATCATTACCTGTCATCTCGGCGGAGGATCTTCGATCAGTGCAGTCAAGGGCGGCAAATGCATAGATACCAGCATGGGCTTTACGCCTCTCGCCGGCGTGCCGATGGGAACGCGTTCGGGAGATATCGATCCCGCTGTGTTGGAATACCTTGCCGCGAAGAAGAATTATACGATACTCGATTGCATCAATTATCTGAATAAACAGTGCGGCGTGGCAGGAATCAGCGGCGTTTCGAGCGATTTCCGTGACCTTACAAAGGCTGCAGATGAAGGAAACGAACGCGCAAAACTGGCACTGGATGTTTTTGTATATGATGTCAAGAAATATATCGGCTCATATATTGCGGCGCTGGACGGCTTGGACTGCCTCGTATTTACGGCGGGGATCGGTGAAAATACATCGGTGGTCAGGGAAGCGATCTGCGAGAATATGGATACTTTTGGCATCAAGATCGATAAAGAAAAGAATCTGCAGAAAAACGACGGCAAATTGCATGATATTTCTGCAGCGGATTCGAAAGTGAAAGTACTGGTTATCCCTACGAACGAAGAACTTGTCATCGCCAGAGAGACCAAAGAATTACTGGAAGGCTGAGTATTTTTTCCTTTCCTTATAAAAGGAATGGAAAATGAGTTGACAAAGAAAAGGAAATAGGGTATAATTTTACAGTCAAAGCGGAAATTTGAACGTAAAATATAGAAAAGAGGTGTAAAGAGATGGCGGTACCCAAGTCTAAACAATCGAAGCAGAGAACGAATACGAGATATGCAAACTTCAAGGCTGCGGCGCCGACGCTTGTCGAGTGCCCTCATTGCCATGAGTTAAAACAGCCTCATTCGGTTTGCAAGAAATGCGGCTATTACGATGGCAGAGAAGTCGTCAATACCGAAGAGAAGAAGTAATATTTTCGCGTTCAGAACGGCGGATTTTTATCCGCCGTTTTTTCATATTTTAAAGCAAGACGGAACGTCAGGCCGCGCAAATTAATTTGCGCGGCCTGACATTTTTTGGGCAAAAACTTCAACGGCTTTTAGTTCGGTATTAAATTTCAGGCAGTCGATTAAAGTGTGTGAATCGCATTCGGGCGTGCCGTTTTGTCCGATGTTTTTTGCGGCGTACGGCTCTGCATTTTGGCTCGGTTTTTAAAATTAATTGCTTTACGAACAGAAATGCGCCAAATTCTGCGCGGTATTATTTTATCCGGAATCGTGCCGCGTCTTGACAATTGGTGCGATTCGGTATTATAATAATTGCAACTTGGATGGTAGTGATTTGATGAGGTTTTTATGAAACAGCGGTTTACTGTTACAGGCATGACGTGTGCGGCATGTTCGGCAGGAATTCAAAAGACGGTCGGGAAAATGGACGGGGTGAAAAACGCGGAAGTCAGTCTGTTGGGCGAGAGCATGTCTGTCGAGTATGATGAAAAAACCGTCAGTGCCGAGCAGATCATAAAAGCGGTGCAGGAACTAGGGTACGGCGCATCGGCGGAAAATGAAAAAAAGGATGAGAAAACGGAAAGCAAACCGACAGCAAGCGGGCATCAGGCGGAGGAAGCCAAAAAGTTAAAAGTACGATTTTTCAGTTCTCTGTGTTTTCTGGTCCCGTTGCTTTACTTTACAATGGGGCATATGCTCGGAGCGCCGCTACCTGCATTTTTAAAAATCGGCTCCAACTTTGCCTTGATTGAGCTGCTTCTCACAACGCCGGTGCTTGCCATAAATTTTGCATTTTTCCGCAGCGGTTTCAAGGCGGCGATCAAACGGGTTCCGAACATGGATACGCTCGTCAGTTTAGGAAGTTCGGTGTCATATTTATACAGTATTGCGGTCATGTTTCTTTTGCCATACAGGGAAGATTCCATGCAATTTGCGATGAACTATCTTTTTTTTGAGTCGGCTGCCATGGTTCTCACGCTGGTTACGCTCGGCAAATGGCTGGAAGCGCGGTCCAAAAGCAAAACGGGAGAGGAGATCGAAAAGTTGCTTCGTCTTGCTCCGGATACTGTAACGGTGGAAACGAAAGACGGCTTACGGACGATATCTTTGCGGGAACTCAAAGTCGGAGATATTGTTGTCGTGCGTCAAGGAGACAGTATTCCGGCAGACGGTATTATCGTAGACGGTGAAACGTATCTGGACAAATCGGCAATTACAGGGGAAAGTTTGCCTGTTGAAGTTGTTGCGGGCGATTATGTTACGAGTGCGACGATCAATAAGGGAAATGTGATTCGCGTGAAAGCTGAAAAAATCGGCGAAGAAACTGTTTTGTCGAAGATCATCCGACTTGTACGGTCTGCGGGGACGTCCAAAGCGCCGATCGAGAAAACCGTCGATAAAATTGCCGCTGTGTTTGTGCCAGCTGTTCTTCTGATCGCGCTTTTGGATTTTATCGTATGGATTATTTTATGGGCAACGCATACGGTGGATGTGCAGTTTTTTGAAGTGCTGAGCATGGCGATCAGTATATTGGTAATTTCTTGTCCGTGTGCTTTAGGATTGGCGACGCCTGTCGCCGTGATGGCGGCAACAGGCCGCGGCGCCGCGCTCGGGGTATTGTATAAAGACGCGGAGGCCCTGCAAAAAAGCGGCAAGATCAAAAATATATTGTTGGATAAAACGGCTACATTGACAGAAGGGAAACCGCGCGTCACCGATTTTATCGTTTTGAATAACACAGACGGGCGGGAACTTTTGGAGATCGTTTCGGGAATCGAAAGCAATTCCAATCATCCTTTGGCTGGGAGCATATTGGAAAAAGCAAGGGAAGAAGGGATTGCTCCCGCGGTCGTTACGGATTTTCGTTATCAGAGCGGGATGGGCGCGTACGCCGTATACAGCGGTCAATCTTATACGGTTGGCAACGCTAAGATGGTCGTGCAGAGCGGGGCGGATATTGGAATTTGCGGCGGGCGCGACGAAAAATTGGCAAAGCAGGGAAAAACGATCTTATATATTTGCCGCGGAAACAAACTGGTGGCGTTTCTGGCGGTAGCAGACACATTGAAGGAAGGAAGTGCTGAAGCCGTAAGAGATCTCAATGAACTCGGAATGCAGACTGTCATGCTGACGGGAGATCGCAAGGAAGCGGCGGATGCGATTGCCGCTCAGGTAGGAATTTCGGAAGTTTACAGTGAAGT
>USSJ01000147.1 GCA_900557285.1 uncultured Clostridia bacterium
TTTCCGACGTATCAGGGCCGCCGCACCGCGTATGCCGCCTATCTTGTGGGCGCTCACCGTATACAAATCAATGTCTTTGGTCAGCGTGAACGGGATCTTGCCGAATGCCTGCACCCCGTCGCTATGGAATATTGTGCCCGCATTGATTTTTTTCACCCGCGCCGCCAATGCGGCAATATCGTTGACCGCGCCCGTTTCATTGTTTACGTGTATGACGGAAACCAAAGACGTCTTGTCATCCACAAGTTTTAAGAGCGCTTCTCCATCCACACTGCCGTCGCCGTTCAACGGCGCAAACCGCACTTCCACGCCGCGCTTTTCCAGTTCTTTCGCACCGTTATAAATCGCCGCGTGTTCCCCGGACGTCGTAACTAAATTCCCGCGCTTCGCCGATGAAAAGATCGCCTGATTATCCGCTTCGCTCCCCGAACCGGTAAAAACAAGCTCATATCCGCCTTGCGGTACAACAAACGAGAGCAGGACGCGCCGCGCTTCGTCGATCGCTTTGTGCGCCTCAAATCCTGCCCTGTACAATGCCGACGGGTTCAGACATCCATACGGCTTTAAATATGCCAGTGCCGCATTTACCGCCCCCTCATCGGGGACGGTAGTCGCGGCGTTATCCAAATAGATCATTTTCTGTTAAATTCCGATTCCAAAAGATTTTTGCGCGTATAACGCAGGATCGTCGCCAAAAGCTCCTGGCGGCATTCCAGCACCAGAATACGCTTCCCGACATTCGTTGCCGCCTGGATATAGTAAAATTCTTTGTCTTCCGCCGCCTCTTCGTTCGGCGTGAGTATGTCTTCCTTGATATCGGGAGACGCTTTCAGCTTTTTATACGATTCCGATCCGACTCTTCCGATCTTCACCAGCTTATCGTCGCTCAGACGATACAAAAGTTTACGCTTCCTTCCGTGGAATACTTTGCTCAGCCGCAGTTCTCCGGATATAAACGTATAATCGTAACTCAGATAAAAACTGTGGCGCTTTTTGAAAAACAACACCGCGCCGACGATCGAAAGCACAAGCATGATTGCCCAAGGGATCATGCCGATCAGCACCGCTTTCACGTCGATCCCCTGTTCCGGATCGATCGGCGTGTAAAACAGACCCCAGATATTCAACAGCGAAAACAGCATGGACACAATGCACAGCCACCCAAAAACCGTAAAAAGCGTATAACGGAATTTCGCCGACTTCTCGTTGTGTATACTGACGCTCTCTTCGTAAAATACTTCCTGCATGGATCCCCCCGCCGATTAAAATTCTACCGTACCTTCAAAAACCTGCCGCGCATTGCCCGTGAGCGTTACACTGCCGTCCGATGAATACCTTACGATCAGATCGCCGCCGCGTACCTTGACCGTGATATCTTCATCCGTTTTGCAATACCCGCCCAGCACTGCCGCTACGACCGAAGCCGCCGCACCTGTACCGCACGCCAAAGTTTCACCGTTGCCCCGCTCCCATACGCGCATTTTCAGCGTCTTATCGTTTACGACGCGAACAAACTCCGTATTGATTCTCTGCGGGAAATACTTCGCATATTCAAACAACGGCCCGACGTTCGCTACATCCACGGCATCGACCTTATCGCAGAACACCACGCAGTGCGGGTTCCCGACATTGACCAACGTAACATTATAATCCTTATCCCCGACCGTGATCTTTCTGTTTACGATCTTATCGCCTTCCAGCGTTGAAGGTATTTTCTTGCCTTCCAAGACCGCTTTGCCCATATTCACGCTCACGGAACTGACTTTCCCGTTGAAGGTGAACAGTGTCATTTCGCGCACGCCGCTCAGCGTTTCGATGGTCATATGCTTGTTTTTCACGATGCCGTTATCGAACAGATATTTCGCCACACAGCGGATCGAGTTGCCCGCCATGGCGCCTTCGCTGCCGTCTTTATTGAAGATGCGCATCTTCGCATCCGCCACATCCGATTTCTCGATCAGCGTAATGCCGTCGCCGCCGATCCCGAAATGCCGGTCGACAAAGTTGATCGCAAGCGATTCGGGGCAAGTGATCTTGCCGTCCATGTTATCAAAGAAAATATAGTCGTTTCCGCAGCTCTGCATCTTGACAAACTTCAGTTTCGTCCGTTCCGTACGCAGATGATTGATGTCCACAAGCTCCGTATTGTCTTCATTGAAACGGCTCGCGATGATGTCCGCCAACGCGTTTGCCGTATCCAAAGACGTGAGCGTCGTGATCCCCAAAAGAATCGCATGATGATGCATGCGGATATAGTCATTGATGGAATCCATATCCGTCTTGCCCGTATACACGATATAATCGATCTTGCCGTCGTCCATCAGACGGTAAATATCCGAGCTCTGCGAGAGCCTGTCCACCGTATGCACGTCGATCCCGAGCGTGCGGATCGTCTCCGCCGTTCCCTTCGTCGCATAGATCGTCAGACCCAGATCGCTGAATTTCTTGGCAAGCCCCAAAATCTCAAACTTATCCTGATCGTTGACCGTAAAATATACGCCCACTTCGCGCTGTTTGCTCGGATGGCAAAGCTTGAAGCCAGCCGACACGAGTCCTTTGAACAGAGCTTCTTCGATCGTCTTTCCGATTCCCAACACTTCGCCCGTCGATTTCATCTCCGGCCCGAGCTGCGAGTTCACGTCGTTCAGCTTTTCAAAGGAGAATACAGGCACTTTCACCGCCACATACGGCGAACTCTTATAAAGCCCCGTACCGTAACCGAGTTTTTTCAGATGCGCCCCCACCATGATCTTTGTGGCAAGCTCCACCATCGGCACGCCCGTAACTTTCGAAATATAAGGGATCGTACGCGACGCGCGCGGATTCACTTCGATAACGTACAGTTCATTGTGATATACAAGGAACTGTATGTTGATGAGTCCCTTCGTTTTCAGCGACAACGCCAGCTGCGTCGAACATTCGATGATCTTATCCAGCATGATATCGCTCAGATTATACGGAGGATAGACCGCGATCGAGTCGCCGCTGTGCACGCCCGCACGCTCGATGTGCTGCATGATACCGGGGATCAGAACATCCTTTCCGTCGCTGATGACGTCCACTTCCAGTTCCTGTCCCATCAGATATTTGTCGCAAAGTACAGGGTTTTCAATGTGCTGCGCCAAAATGACGTCCATATACCGCGAAATATCGCTTTCCGTAAACGCGATCGTCATATTCTGACCGCCGATGACATAGGACGGACGCAAAAGCACAGGGTAACCGAGTTTGTCCGCTGCCGCGAGCGCTTCTTCTTTCGTCATGACCGTCAGTCCCTTCGGACGGCTGATGCCGAACTGTTCCAGAAGTTCGTCAAAGCGCTCCCTGTCTTCCGCCATATCCACGCTGTCCGCACTCGTTCCCAGAATGCGCACGCCTTTTTTATCCAGATAATTGCAAAGTTTGATCGCCGTCTGTCCGCCGAACGTGATCACCACCCCGTACGGCTTTTCTTTATCGATGACATTCTGCACGTCTTCGGGCGTCAAAGATTCAAAATACAGCCGATCCGCCGTATCAAAGTCGGTGGAAACCGTTTCGGGGTTGTTATTGATGATGATCACTTCATACCCGAGCTGTTTGAGCGTCCATACGCAATGCACCGACGAATAGTCAAACTCAATTCCCTGCCCGATACGGATCGGTCCCGATCCGATGACGATGATCCGCTTTTTCGTGCTTTCCCTGATAAACGGCGTCGCTTCGTCGTGTGCGTATTCGTCATACGTCGAATAGAAGTACGGCGTTTCCGCTGAAAATTCCGCCGCGCAGGTATCCACCATTTTGTAAACTGCCTTTCTGTGATACGGAATCTTCTGCCCCGATATCTTTTCCAGCTCTTTGTCGGGATATCCGAGCCGCTTGCCTTCATCGTACAGCCCACGCGTCAGCTTCTCTGTCTTTAAACGATTTTCAAAATCAACAAGATTCTTTAATTTGTTGAGGAACCAACGATCGATTTTTGTGATGTTGAAAATTTCGTCCAGGGAAATGCCCGCTTTGATCGCCGCAAAGACCGTGAACAGACGCTCGTCGGAAAGTTTTTTCAGCTCTTCGCGCAGATCCTTTCCTTCGTATTTGTCAAGGTTCAGCGACGAAAGAGAAATTTCCGCGCCGCGCACCGCCTTCATGATCGCCATTTCAAAGGACGTGCCGATCGCCATG
>USSJ01000148.1 GCA_900557285.1 uncultured Clostridia bacterium
CAGTCCGCGATGGGCTGCGGCATCATGATCATGCCAGCGCCGCCGCCGAACGTGTAATCGTCGCACTTTTTGTGCTTGTCCCTGCTGTACGGGCGGATATCGTGTACATACAGTTCCAGTTTCCCGCTCTTCACCGCCCTGCCGATGATGCTCTCGGAAAGCGGCGCGAACATTTCGGGAAAGAGCGTCAATATGTCAATTTTCATAGACCGCGACCTCCGCGAAGCGCTTGCCGTTCACTCTGACGACGCCTTTTTCGACGTCGATCTTCACGAGCACGTCCTTCAGCAGAGGAAACATGATTTCCCGCCCGTCGGGCGAGCGCAGCGTATAGATGTCGGCATAGCTTTTGCCCTGTATGTTCGTTACTCTGCCGACCGTTTCGCCCGTTTCGGTAACGACGTCGCACCCGATCACGTCCACAACGTAATACCTTCCCTCCTCCAGAGGGGCGGCGTCCTCGCGCTCCACTTCCAGAAATTTGCCGCGGAAAAGTTCCGCCGCGTTTCTGTCGGCCACGCCCGACAGCATAACGATCACCGCGTCCGCGGCGATCGTGGTTTTGACGACTTTATATTCCCTTCCGCCGATAAACACTCTTTTGAGCGCGGAAAAACGGTTTACGTCGTCAACGTAAGGCTTGACTTTGAGCGCGCCTAAAATACCTTGCGGTTTCAGCACTTCGCCGATGACAAGCTTATCTACCATTACGCTTCTTCTCTTTCCTTGATCTCGACGTTGTATCTCTTGTTTTCCTTCGCGGCCGCGGCCTTGACGATCGTCCTCATGGCCTTGGCGATCTTGCCCTGGCGGCCGATCACTTTGCCCATATCCGATTCCGAAAGAATTACGGTGATTTCGATGCTGTTTTCCTTCTCTTCCACCTTGTATTCGATCTCGTCGGGTTTTTCCGCGAACTGCGCGATGATGTATTTAACTAATTCCAACATAATAAATCCCTCTTTTCAAGACTTATTTCTTGGACTTTCTGGTCTTGGTCCTGGGCGCGGAAAGCTTGGTCGGTTTTTCGATTATACCCTGCGCGACGAGCAGCGATTTCACCGTTTCCGTCGGCTGTACGCCCTTGGACAGCCAATCCTTCGCCTTGTCCGCGTCGATCTTCACTTCGGCGGGCACTCTCGTCGGGTCATAATGGCCGACCTTGTCGATATAAGCGCCGTCGCGCGCGTTTCTGCTGTCCGTCACCACGATGCGGTAGAAGGGGCTTTTCTTGTCGCCCATTCTCGTCAATCTCATTTTTACTGCCATTGTTCTTTTCTCCTTTATAGAAAATATTTTTTATATCAAAATCTGAACATTTTATTGTTCTTCATCTGTTTCATCATCTGCTTGGTCTGCTCAAACTGCTTTAAGAGGCGGTTCACGTCCTGCACCTCTTTTCCCGCGCCCTTTGCGATTCTGATCTTGCGGGAAGAATTGATGATGGAGGGATCTCTCCGCTCGCGCGGGGTCATGGAACAGATGATCGCCTTGATGCCATCCATCTTGCTTTCGTCCAGATCGGCGGGGTTGATCTTCGCGCGGTTCATGCCGGGGATCATCGAGAGAATATCCGCCAGGCCTCCCATCTTCTTCATCGCCTCCATCTGATCGAGGTAATCCTCGAAGGTAAAGGACATCTCGCGGAACTTCTTTTCCATCTTTTTCGCCTGCTCTTCGGTGATGGCGGATTCTGCCTTTTCAATGAGCGTCAGCACGTCCCCCATGCCCAAAATGCGGCTCGCCATGCGGTCGGGATAGAAGGGCTCGAGATCGCTCAGCTTTTCTCCCACCGAGCAGAATTTAATGGGCTTTCCGGTGACGGCGCGCATGGAAAGCGTCGCGCCGCCGCGGGTGTCTCCGTCCAATTTGGTAAGGACGAGCCCCGTGACCTCCAGCCGCTTATTGAACGTATCCGCGACTTCCACGGCGACCTGACCGGTCATCGCGTCCACCGTGAGCAATATCTCCGTGGGCGAAACTTCCTTCTTGATCTGCTCCAGCTCCCGCATCAGCGCTTCGTCGATCTGCAGGCGGCCTGCCGTGTCGATGATGACCGTATCGAAGCCGTACGAGCGCGCGTGCTTGACGCCCGCCGCGGCGATTTTGACAGGATTGCCCTGCCCCTGTTCAAATACCTCGCAGCCCGCTTTTTCCCCGACGACGCGCAGCTGATTGATCGCAGCGGGGCGATATACGTCGCACGCGACGAGCAGGGGCTTTTTCCCCTGTTTTTTGAGCGACAACGCCAGTTTGCCGCACAGCGTGGTCTTGCCTGCGCCCTGCAGCCCTGCCATCATGATGACCGTCGGCGGTTTGTCCGCAATTTCCAGTTTCGCGTTCGTTGAACCCATCAGCGCGATCAGCTCTTCGTTGACGATCTTGATCACCTGCTGGGCAGGGTTCAGGCTCTTTAAAATTTCCTGTCCGACCGCCTTTTCCGATACGTCCGCAATGAATTTTTTCGCTACAAATATATTGACGTCCGCTTCCAGAAGCGCAATGCGCACTTCGCGCATTGCGCCCTTGATCTCCAGTTCCGTAAGTTTTCCGTGCTTGGTCAGCTTGGAAAATATATGATTCAGTCTGTCCGACAACGATGAAAATAATGCCATGATCCTCCCTTTGCGCCGATCTTCGGCGCGGTTTGGAATTTTTTTTGCGGCGCTTCCGCCTATACCGCGTCTTTTCAAAACAACGCTGCAAGCTGCCGCCTTCCATGATCAATCTTCCTTTTCCGAAAGAATTTCTTTGATCTCGTCCGCAAATTCGGGATGCGTCTGCCCGAAATCCTGCAAAGCGCTACGTATCCGCGAAAGCTCCCTGAGCGTTTTGCCCAGCCGCAGCTTTTCTTCGTATTCGTCCAAAAGCTGTCGGCTCTTGGCAAGCGTGTCCGATACGCTCTGCTTGGAGATCCCCTTCTCCTCGGCGATCTCCGTCAAAGACAGGTCGCACATATAATACAATTCGCACAGCTCCCGCTGGTGCTCCGTCAGAAGCGCACCGTATGCGTCGAAAAGCTGTACATATTTCAAATCTTTCATGGTATGACCATTCTATACGATTTCTTTCAGGCTGTCAATCCGTTTTGCGCCTTTAGGCATCAGATGATGCCTTCGGTAAATTCTTCCGCATCAAACAATTGCAGATCGTCCAGCTTTTCGCCCGTCCCGACAAATACCACGGGGATCTGCAATTCGCCGCAAAGCGAAACCACAAACCCGCCTTTTGCCGTGCCGTCCAGCTTGGTCAGCACAATGCCGTCCAGATCCACCGCCTCGTCAAACAATTTCGCCTGCGAAAGAGCGTTCTGCCCCGTCGTCGCATCCAGTACAAGGAATTTGTAAAAATGCGCTTCGGGATAATCGCGCTCGACCACGCGATCCATCTTTTTCAGCTCCTCCATCAGATTCGCTTTCACGTGCAGCCGCCCCGCCGTATCCACGATCACGACATCCGTCTTTTTCGCCTTCGCCGATGAAATCGCATCGTACACGACCGCAGAAGGATCGCTCCCCTCTTCATGCTTGACGATACGCACTTTCGCCCGTTCCGCCCACACCGTCAGCTGATCCGCCGCCGCCGCACGGAATGTGTCCGCCGCCGCCAGCGTTACGCTCTTTTTCTCCTTGACAAAATAATTCGCCAGCTTGCCGATCGTCGTCGTTTTGCCCACTCCGTTGACCCCCACCAGCATGATCACCGCAGGATATTCGATTTCGGGTACTTCCGCCTGCGACAGCGTGTCTTCGATCACATCTTTCAAAAGATCGATGACGTATTCCTTGTCCTTGAGCTTTTCCTTCTTCGCTTCCGCCCGGATCTGATCCACAATATCTTCCGCCGTGATCACAGAAATATCCGCCGAAATCAGAATTTCTTCCAGCTCGTCGTAAAAGTCATCGCCCAAACCCTTTGCAAACAATGCAGAAAGTTTGCCCGAAATGTTGTCCTTCGTCTTTTTCAATGCACCGATGATCTTTCCGAAAAATCCCATCCGATTTTCTCCTCGTCTTTTTTATGTATAAACTAATCTGTCAAATTCTTTATTTAAAAGTCAAACGCTTGCGGCTCTTGCAGGAAAAAATAAATCTTTCGGCGCGTTCCAAAATCACACTTTTGGATAAGCGCACCCCATTTGCCGCATACCTGC
>USSJ01000149.1 GCA_900557285.1 uncultured Clostridia bacterium
GTGCGTAGCCGGCTTGACAAGATCAAGAACGACGTTACCGCCTGAGAGAAATTTAGGTTGAATATATGATTGATGTAAATGCGATAGGAAAGACGATCGTTGATAAAGTACAGTCATCGCATGGGATTTCGGATGAAAGGACGTGCGGGAAGATCATTTACTCAGGCGACGGGATCATACATATTTCCGGTCTGAGCGACGTGAAATACAACGAGCTTCTGGAAGTGCAGGGCGGATACAAAGCGCTTGCGCTGAATCTGGAACGGGACAGCGTCGGGGCTGTGTTGTTTTCGGGAGAGGACAAAGTACGATTCGGCGATTTGGTTTATTCGACGGGCAAGACGGTGCAGATGCCGGTCGGGGAAAGTTATTTAGGCAGGATCGTAGATCCTTTGGGCGATCCGATCGACGGTTTGGCGGAAATACAGGCGGAAGAATACAGACCGGTGGAATTTCCGGCGCCTGCGATCATGGACCGCGGAAAAGTCAATAAGCCTTTGCAGACGGGAATACTTGCGATCGACAGTATGATCCCGATCGGGCGCGGACAGCGTGAACTGATCATCGGCGACCGACAGACAGGTAAAACGGCAATAGCGATCGACACGATCCTGAACCAGAAAGGTGAAAACGTTATCTGTATTTATGTTTCGATCGGGCAGAAAGCGTCGTCGCTTGCGAAGATCATAAGCACTTTGCGCAACAGGGGCGCCATGGAATATACCTGTGTCGTATGTTCGACGGCGGACGACGATGCGCCTTTGCAGTATCTTGCGCCGTACAGCGGCTGTGCGCTGGCGGAATACTTTATGTATCGCGGCAAAGATGTTTTGATCGTTTACGATGATTTGTCAAAGCACGCGGTGGCATACCGTACGATGAGCCTTTTGCTGAAACGTCCTGCAGGTCGTGAAGCATATCCGGGTGATGTATTTTATCTGCATTCGAGATTGCTCGAACGTGCGGCGAAACTTTCGCCGGAAAAGGGAGGCGGGTCGATCACGGCGCTTCCGATCGTAGAGACGCTGGCGGGCGATATTTCGGCATACATTCCGACGAACGTCATATCCATTACGGACGGGCAGATTTATTTGGAAAGTGAGTTGTTCAACAGCGGCGTACGTCCTGCCGTAAACGTCGGATTGTCCGTTTCGCGTGTCGGCGGAAGCGCGCAGAGGACAGCGATACGTCAGATTTCCGGACAGCTCCGCGTGAATCTCGCGCAGTATCGGGAGCTTGCGATATTTATGCAGTTCGGTTCGGATCTGGATTCGGAAACGCAGAAGACGCTGAACCGCGGCGCGAAAATGACGGATACGCTGAAACAGCGTCAGTACCTGAATTATTCGGTGCGCGAAATGATCGTGCTTTTGACGGTTTCTCAAAGTGAGCTGGTGGATAAGATCCCCGAGAAAAAGATGACGGCTTACAACGAAGGGCTTTTGGATTATATCCATGCGAATCACGAAGATCTGCTTGAAAAAATCGATCCGGACAAAAAGACGGATGATGCTTTGCGTGCCGAAATTCTGTCGGTTGCCGAAGATTATGTGAATTGTTCCGTAGGGGAAGATTCTCACCAGGTGCAGCCGGATGCCGAAGCGGAGGCCGAAGATGCGGAAATGTCTTCGGATGTGAAGTAATATGGCAGACATAGCGGAACTCAGACACCGTATAAAGAGCATTCAGGATACGCATCAGATCACAAAAGCGATGGAACTGATCTCCGTGGCAAAGATGCGGAAAGCTGTCGTAAAGCAGTCGTTCAGTTCCGTATATTTTGATTCTCTCCGCTATACGTTAAAAGATATCATGCGGCACAGCAACGATATACACAACCGTTATACCGAACATCGTCCGGATAACCGTACGGCGTACATCGTCATTGCCGGGGATAAAGGATTGGCGGGATCGTTCAACAACAATGTATTGAATCTCGCATGGGAACATATGCAGAAGCGTCCGGTGCATTACGTCGTGACGATCGGTCAGATGGCGCGTGCTTTTTTTGAGAGTCGTGAACAGCAAGTCGATCTGGAATTTACGCATGCCGTAACCAACCCGACACTGCACGATGCGCGCGGCGTCATGCGCGATATTCTGGAATTGTACGACCGCAATCTGATGGATGAAGTTTATGTCGTTTTCACGCGCATGAAATCGGCATCCGTGTATGAACCGGAACTGGTCAAGCTTCTTCCCATAGAAGAAAAAGACATAGAGGCGGACGTTACTCCGACGTATACGGGCGAGATCTGTTATGATCCGTCGCCGAAGGAAGTTTTGGATGTTTTGGTACCGCAATATCTTGTCGGGATGATTTATTCGACGCTGATCCACAGTTCGGCGAGCGAACATGCGGCGCGTATGATGGCGATGTCCAACGCGAATAAAAACGCGGAGAAAATGCTGGATGCGCTGAACCTTGAATACAACCGGCTCCGTCAGAGTGCGATTACGACGGAATTGCTGGATTTGTCTTCGGGCAGATTTTTTTCGGAAAACAATTTACATCAAAAGGTAAAACATAGCAATGGTAAAACCAGGTAAAATATGCCAGATTATCGGACCGGTCATTGATGTGGCTTTTGAAGGGCAGATGCCGCCCGTTTATGAAAAGCTGGTCGTGCAGGATTCGGATTCGGTACTGGAAGTGCTTTCGCACGTAGAAAAAGGCATCGTACGCTGTATTTCCATGACGGCAACCGACGGGCTGTCGCGCGGGATGACAGTCATTGACACGGGATCGCAGATCTGTGTGCCGGTAGGAGAGAGTGTTCTGGGAAGGGTTATCAATGTTTTGGGCGAACCGATCGATCACAAAGGAGAGATCAAGGCGAAAGAACATTGGAACATTCACAGAAAACCTCCGGCATTTTACGATCAGAGCCCTTCGACGGAAATTTTTGAAACGGGTATCAAAGTTATCGATCTGATCGCGCCGTACAGCAAAGGCGGCAAGATCGGATTGTTCGGCGGCGCAGGCGTCGGCAAGACAGTCCTGATCATGGAACTGATGCACAACATTTCCAAAGAACACGGCGGCTATTCCATATTTACAGGTGTCGGCGAACGTTCGAGGGAAGGCAACGACATGATTTCGGACATGACGGAATCGGGAGTACTCGGAAACACGGCGCTTGTGTTCGGGCAGATGAACGAACCGCCCGGAAGCCGTATGCGTACGGCGTTCACGGGTCTGACGCTGGCGGAATATTTCCGTGACGTAAACCGTCAGGACGTATTGTTGTTTATCGATAATATTTACCGTTACATTCAGGCAGGCAGTGAAGTTTCGGCGTTGCTGGGCAGAATGCCGTCCGCCGTCGGTTATCAGCCGACGCTTTCCCTGGAAATGGGAATGCTGCAGGAACGGATCGCCAGCACGCGCCGCGGATCCATCACTTCGATCCAGGCTGTCTATGTGCCTGCGGACGATATCACCGACCCTGCGCCGGCTGCGATCTTTTCGCATCTGGACGCTACGACGGTTCTGTCCCGTAAAGTCGTGGAAATGGGTATTTATCCTGCGGTGGATCCTTTGGAATCCACCTCCCGTATTCTGGATCCGCAGATCGTGGGCAGGGAACATTACGATGTGGCGAACAAAGTCATTGCGACGCTGCAAAGGTATAAAGAACTGCAGGACATTATCGCTATTCTCGGTATGGATGAGCTGTCGGAAGAAGATAAGAATGCAGTGTTCCGCGCGCGTAAGATCCAGAAGTTTATGTCGCAGCCTTTCTCGGTTTCCAAAGTATATACCGGATTGGAAGGAAGGTATGTGCCGTTGCAGGCAACGATCGAGAGCTTCAAAACCATTCTTTCGGGCGAAGTGGACGATTTGCCGGAAAACGCGTTTTTCAACGTCGGCGATATTGACGAGGCGAAGGCAAAAGCGCGGACAATGCGTGCGGATTCGTAAAATCTGTGAGCGGAAAAGGAGGGCATGAAAGAAATGAATACATTTTTCCTGGAAATCATCACGCCCGAGAAGACTTTTTATCGCGGCAGAGTGGAGAGCCTGGATATCCCGGCGATCGGCGGAGCGTGTACGGTATTGGCGGGCCATCAGCCGATGGTCTTTGCGACAGAACCCGGATCGATCTTTATTGTAGAGAACGGAAAAAAACGGGAAGCCTTTATGAGCG
>USSJ01000150.1 GCA_900557285.1 uncultured Clostridia bacterium
ACGGGTTCTGAAAAACTCTGCCGATCTTACGCGCCCGTATAAATTCTTTCTGCCCCGTGATGTCTTCCCCGCCCAAAAGGATCTTCCCCGCATCGGGCTGCAATGTTCCGCTCACCAGGTTCAAAAGAGTCGTCTTTCCCGAACCGTTGCTCCCCACGATCGATACAAACTCGCCGTTTTTTACTGAAAAATTAAAATCCTGAAACAAAACCGACTCATCCGGCGTTCCGCGGTTAAAACGCTTTTCGATCTTCTGAAGTTCAAGCATCGCTCTTCCCTCCTTCCTGCCGCGAACGGCGCGGCCTGACAATGCCCTTCAGCGTTCTCCCGATCAGTCCGCTGTCAAACACCAATACCAACACAAACAGTACCGCCACGATAAGTTTTGTATAATCGCTGCCCAACAACAACAGCGCCGCCGTCAGGATCGCATAATACAGCACCGCCCCGATCACAACTCCCGTGGTATTCGCCATCACGCGGATATGCTTTGCGATCACGCACCCGATGATCACACACGCAAGCGCGATCACCACCGTACCCGTGCCCATGCTGGAATTGTAAACGGATCCGTTCTGACAATAAAAACTCCCCGCAAACCCCACCAAGCCGTTGGCTATCGCAAGACCAAGAAGTTTATAATTGTCTGTGTTCCTGCCCATCTGCGTTACCAGCTGCGGATTGTCCCCCGTCGCGCGGAGCATAAAACCGCTCTTCGTCTTTAAAAAAAGATCCAGCAGCACTTTGCACAACACGACAAATAAAAATACAAACAATACCGCCACGTAATTTGCCGCCGTCCGCGGAAGCGAATCCAGCATAGAGTTATGCAACAAAGTATCGATCTGTGAAAACGCAACCTGTGCTCCGCCCGCGATCAGATAATTCACCGAGAGCAATGCCGTCATCGTGATGATCCCCGACAGCAATCCGTTGATTTTCAGTTTGACATGCAAAATCCCCGTAATAAACCCTGCGACGCCTCCCGCCGCAAACGCCGCGATCATTCCGACATACCACGGACATCCGTTCACCAAAAGCACCGAAAATACTACCCCGCCCAACGGAAAACTGCCGTCTACCGTAAGATCCGGAAAATCCAGGATCTTATATGTGATATAGACCCCTAATCCTACGATCGCATAGATAAACCCCATCTGCAGGATGGTACTCATCTGATTGAGAAAAAACATAACCGCTCCTTTTTTCCCTTCCGCGCTTTATGCCGCCGTGTCGTTTGCGCCCGCATACTCCGCAGGAAGCGTAAAACCGAATTCTTCGCAAACCGAAGAATTATAATCCACCGAATAGCCGTCTTCGATCGTCTCGAATTTAAATTCACCCGAAATGGGCGTGCCGTCCAGAATATCTGCAATCAT
Organism: uncultured Clostridia bacterium; assembly: GCA_900557285.1. Classification (GTDB taxonomy): domain Bacteria; phylum Bacillota; class Clostridia; order Christensenellales; family Borkfalkiaceae; genus Borkfalkia. The sequence goes on from USSJ01000150.1 coordinate 1,380, forward strand.
TCCGCCCGTTACCTTCCCGAGTTCAAAATAATCCAGCGAACAGCTCGCGATACACCCGAGTTTTACCTGCTCGATCTCACTGCCGAACACAGGCTTTCCCGCCGTCTTTGCCTTATCCAGCACCGTCGCAAGATTATTTACCACATTGTTGTCCGTAAGATTGTTCAGGCAATCCACCTTTCCAAGCAATACGCTCGCTGCCGACGGTATATCTTCCGCCGTGTCCACAGGCTGCGCAACGATCTCTATATTGTACGCAGAAGCCTGCGCCTCGAACTCCGCGATCTGCGACACCGAATTTGCTTCCGATTTCGTATATAAAATCCCCACTTTGACCGATTCCGTGCGGTCGGGTTCCTTTTCTTTGTAAAAATCCGAAATCAGTTTCAGCTGGCCCGCTACGGGAAGTTTGTCCGATGTGCCTGTAACATTCTTAAAAAGGGAAAAATCGGCACTCGCTGCCAAAGGATCGGATACCGCCGTAAATACGACAGGCACGCTCCCGCGCGATTGCGACGCCAACGCATAAGCCGAAGGCGTTGCGATCCCCACCGCTACGGAAGGCGCACGGTTGATCAGCGTGGAAGCATACGTCGTATTGTCCGCATCCACACCCTTTGCATTATAATACACGATATTGATCTTCTCTTCCGTGTAACCCCGCTCGGCAAGGCCCGACAAAATGCCGTCATAACAATTTGTCAGCGAACCGTGCTCCGCATACTGCAAAACGCCGATCACAGTCCTTTGATCGCACCCGACAAACATCACCGCGCTCATGCACCCGATCAATAAACTCAAAACTACCATCAGGATCTTTTTCATAACGTTATCTCCATTTTTTAAAATAAAAAAACACGGTCCTTCCGTTCGGGACGAAAGTACCGTGTTGCCACCCGATTTTACGGCCGCATTTTTTGCCGCCGCCTCTTTGCAGATACGCTTTTGTGAATCAACATCCACACAAGTTATATCCCCTTTCTGTAACGCGAAAGACGCGTCATCCGCTACCCTTGCTGTTTGCAAGCTCGAAGATGCCCTCGACAGTCCATTCACCTGACCGCAACCGCTTTTTCACACCAACCAAAAGCTCTCTGAACATTGCATAGCCAAACTACTCTTCTGCCTCATCGGTTTTTCTATACTATACCACGACATTCCGAAGTTGTCAAACATTTCGGACAGGATTTTTTTGACAATTTTAAACGCGGACAACCTTTCTGCTGCCCGCGTTTGCATACTTTCCCATTTTTTACAGACCCGTGCCGTCATCGCACGATGCACTCAAAAATTTAAGCCTGTTCAAACTGATCTTTGCCTACGCCGCAAATCGGGCAAGTAAAATCATCGGGGATGTCTTCCCATTTCGTGCCGGGCGCGATCCCGTTATCCGGATCACCCGTCGCTTCGTCGTATTCATAACCGCACACTGTGCATACATACTTTGCCATGATCTTTTATCTCCTTTTTTTCTGTTATTCTTATTATAGCAGATTTTCCGCCAATTACAAGTGTTTTCCGAAATTTTTATTTGCTGCCCGTCGATCCGAACCCGCCTTCTCCGCGAACCGTATCGGAAAGTTCGTCCGCTTCTTCAAACTGCGCAAACACATAGGGCATGATGACAAGCTGCGCCACCCGTTCGAACGGCTCTATGCTCTGCTCGTAACAGCTGTGATTATGCAGCGCAATGCGAATTTCGCCGCGATAATCGCTGTCAATGACACCCACTTTGTTCGCGGGCGCCAATCCTTTCTTGGTCGCCAGCCCGCTCCTTGCATAAATCAATCCGACATACCCTTCCGGAATTTCCGCCGCAAGCCCCGTATGGACGACCGCCGTTTCGTTCGCGCCGATACGGATGTCGTGGTCGGTGAGCGCGTACAGGTCCGCCCCCGCAGCGTTCGCGCTCCCGTATACAGGCATTTTCGCTTCCGGAAGCAGCTTCTTTACCTTCAATCTGATCTTTGTCATCCGTTTGCCCCCCCCTTCTATTTCAAATCGTAATTTCCGTCTTGCCATAAACGTATCTGCTTGTCCTGCAATGTCCTCTTTACGTCTATGATGCGCTGATTCGAGGATCCGCGGAACCGAAGCTTTAAATCCTTCAGGCTTTCCACAAATTCCCCGTCTACCAGTATATCGATCATCTTCAGCATCTCGTCCGTCACTTCGCAATGCGCCTTTCCGCCCGCAATAAGATCGCGATCCAGCGTGTATCCGCTGTAACACCAAACCGTTTTTTGGGGATACGTATCACGAAATTTGTGCAAAAGCGTCACCAATACCCGTTGGTTGCACGGTTCAAAAGGTTCGCCGCCCAAAAGCGATAACCCCGCAATGTAATCGTGCCTGAGCGCCTGCAGGATTTCCTTTTCCGTCTCTTCCGTGTAAGGCTTGCCGTATGCGAAATCCCACGCCTCCGCATTGAAACAACCTTTGCACTTGTGCGTACAACCGCTCACGAACAGAGAAACCCGAACCCCAACGCCGTTTGCCACATCATATTTCTTTATATTCGCGTAATTCATTTTCTGCCTCGGACTCCTTTTCTGCCATCAAGCAGAAAAATCTCCATGCAGCGCCTGCGTATTTTGCACAGGCGCTGCATAACACTCTTACAAATGAAGTACGCGCGCTTTGATCTCTTTCGTCTTGCCCAGATTCCAGAAATTTTCGCCCAGATATCCGCAGGTACGGCGCGTTACGTTCATCTTTTTATGATCTTTATTATGACAATTCGGGCATTCCCATTCATT
>USSJ01000151.1 GCA_900557285.1 uncultured Clostridia bacterium
TACGCCGTTCTGCAAAATAACGCCTTCTCCCAATTCCAGCGTCCCCTGGCTGACGATCAGCGAATCCGCCTGCGCTATATCCATGCCGTCCAGCGTCAAAGTATTTTCTCCCTCTCCGCTGATCGTCAAAGCCGCTCCGCTGTTGACACGGAACATCGCCTGTTCGAGATTCCTGCGCACGGTCACACCTTTTCCCTGCGGTTTCAGCGTTATATTTCCCGTGACTGTCACGCCCGTTTCATATACATCTTCCAACAGATATACCGTCGCCCCGTCCGGTGCCGCCGCAAACGCTTCCGATAATGAATTAAATTTCTGCCCGTTCACGCTTGCGACCGCACCTTGTGTTATGGCAGACATAGATTCGCTTTCCGCCGTACAGCCGAGCACACGGTCATACGCACGCACTTTATAAAAAGGCGTGCCGTCGGCAGGCGCCGCGGTATCCGTATAATTTCTCCCGTAGGTAAACCCGATGACTTTGAACCCGCCTGCGCCGTCGCTGCGAAGGATCTCATACCCAAGATGCCGAAAATCCTTCACTTCCGGCAGCAACAACGCATATCCTGCGTCCGTTTTGCTCACATTGAGAATCTGCGTCCCGTCTTTTTCGCCGTACATTTTCAGTTCATCGCCATATTTTGTATAATAATTATAAAACTGCGCGTCGACATACCACAGCTTGAGCTCATTTTCCACGATCCTGCCCGATTCTTTCGCCGACTCCATCGCCGCGCGGAACGTATCCGATGCATTTTCATAACCTGTAAACGCCGCCTTCCATGAGAAGCCGATCCGCTCAAAATAGTAACTCAGATCGATCCCCGCCGCCAGAGAACTGAAATACACGTGCAGCTCCGCGTCCGACAACCCCTTGCGGTCCTCGTAACGGAAGCAATTGTCAAACCGCCCCCAATACCCGGGGAAACGGCTCTCGATACACCACCACGGCAGAGCGTCCGACGCCTTGTTTGCATAGGCCTTCCCCTCATTGTCGTCCGGGGCAGCCGCTTTCAGATATTCCGTAAAATTACCGCGGGCGCTCTCCCCGTCCAAAGCAGTCTTATTGAACTGCGACCACATATTATTCGTTACTTCCGATCGCGTGCGCTCGGATATATCCATCATGTGACCCAGCTCATGCGACATTCCCCAGCCGAACCCGCTGCCGTAACAGGAGATTTGCTCCCATGTGCCTTTCTGTATCCCGACATGCTCGGTAAACGCGTATGCCGCCGCCCAGGGCTGCATCACGCGTACATTCACATTCAGATACTTCGCGCGCGCGTCGTAATGCTCCGAATCGGGATCATAGGATACTCCGTCAAATTCATATAAAGATTTCAGATAACTGTCCCAGTCTTTGAGCGCCTGCCCCGGATCCGCTCCTTCGTCGATATAGCAGGATTTTGCGCGGCTCGCCGTCACCGTCAGGATCACCCGGTCGCTCTGCAGTTCGGTCACGTCGTTATAGTACCCGTCCTCCGCCGCATACTGTTTAAGATATTCCGCAAGAGCATTCCTGTATTCTTCCGCATCGTCTCCCGTACGATAGACAGGGATCGTATATCCTCCGTCCATGTAGATCTTCACATTTTCGCTCTGCTGATTTTCCGTATACGGATTGCAAAGATAGACCGGGCCTCCCGGATTCGTCTTGACGCTCCAGGAAGAATCGTAAAGATCGGGAACAGTGATCAGATTGAGCCCGCGGTTCAGGCTGTATTCCGAACTTCTCCATTTGCTCCAGTAACCGATGTGCTGAGTGAATACGAGCGTCGGCAGAGGATCCCGATCCTCCGCTTCCACAAATACCGCCAGCGTTTCGCCCGGCACGGCACAAACGCCCGTGATTTGCCTGTTTGTTCCCTGCCACACCATCTTTAAGGTATTGCGCGCGTACGCCGCTATATTTCCGTGCCTTGCGATCACAGCATTTCCGTTTTCGTCCGGTTTTGTAGTAAATTCCCGCGCAGGATTTGCCGTCACCGTTCCGTCCAGGATCCCTTCCGCGCGCGAAACAAGATACTGCAATTCCCCGCGCAGCGCATATGCCTGCGTCTCTTTGACAAGAGCAATCGCCTGCCGCACCTGCTCTGTTGTGTATGACGAATCGATCGACGTGCAAGTATAGTCGGCAAACATCCCGTTCAATTGCGAAATACATTCTTCTTCCGGCTTGAAAAAAATAAATTCCGACGCACTGCATCTTTGCTCCAAAGATGGATTTACTGCCGTGTATTCAAAGCGGAAATACCGCATTGTATATGCCTTGTCAAACCGATACACAAGAATATTGCTGCACAATTCCACCGTCCCGAATCCGATTTTTTCAAAATCCGTGCCGTTATCCGAAACATAAAAAGTCGCCGTCAGCGGAAACCCCTTGCCCGTATTGTCCCTGCGCGTGGCAAAAACCAGTCGATCGACGTTTACCGTTTCCGTAAATCCGATCGTTACCGTATTCGTAAAGTTTGCACTGTTGATCTTGTTCGTTTCCCAAAACGTATCAAAATTGCGGTCGAATGCCCGCGCCAATACATTCGGCCCCCAATTCGAACCGTTGCATTCGTAACTTTCAATCTTTTCCGTCGCTACCGCATAACTGCCGAGATACCCTTCCGTCAGATATTCGTGCGTTTTCGTGATCTTGTCCACCTGAAAGGATGTACCGTCCGCCCATGCCCATAGCAGTCCGAAAATGCCTGCACTCCATGTAATAGCCAGTAATATCGTAAAAAATATCAGTGTACGTATTCTATTTTTGCTTACCATTCGTTTCTCCTTACCGTATTCTATATTACCATTCTGTGCAACTGAATAATTTCAAGCCGATTTATTGTACTATTTTTTTCTCTGTTTGTAAATAATTTCAGATAAACCCTTTCCCCCTCATTTTCGGCTCGGTATTTCGCCCTCTTTCCGCTTTCGGCCGTACTTTTCGATCCGATGTGCATCAGCTCCCCCCCGAAGAATCCTGCCGCTTGAAATGCGTTAAACTACCTTCGTTCCGACCCGCGCATTTGATATTCCTGATGAAAGCGTCTTTAGGTGTGCATATCACTGCCCGCGTTTTTATAGCAATCATGATCGCTTCGCCGACAAGATATTTGTTTTGTATATCTGAACCAACAAATAGCCCGAGGTTTTCGAATATTAAAATTTCGGACACCCTGAAGTTCTGCATTGCAAAAAGACGGGGCAACGATTGCCCCGTCAAATACCCGCATACGCAAAACAAAACTTTTCTATCCGAAAAACCAAAATTTCTGTCTTTTGCAACGGCGTCTTTTCTGAAATGAAAAATTTTCACCGAAACAGAAGGCAAAATTTTGTCCGTTCCGCAGGAAAATCCGACAAAAAATTACGCATCCCAATGGATCGCCGCCACAGGGCAGCCGTCTATGGCGCTCTGCACTTCGTCCGAATTCCCGGCATCGGCTTCTCTGTACGCCTCCGCCTTGTCCTGCTCGTTCATGCGAAAAACCGCATCGCACGTTTCACAGCACAAACCGCACCCGATACACGTTTCCTGATCAACAACCGCTTTCATACCGAATCCTCCTTTTTATCGCTTTTGTCCTTCAAAATTTTCAGAACACAACGACCAGCAGCATTTTAAACGCTTCTTCACCGTAAACCGCATGCGGATGTCCCGCAGGCATCACGATGGATTCCCCTTCCCGAAGAATATATTCCCTGCCGTCGATCGTGATTTTTCCCGTCCCGTCCAGGCAAGTCACCATGGCATCTCCGCCCGAGGCATGCGTGCTGATCTCTTCGCCCTTGGCAAAGGAAAACAAAGTAATGCTCAGAGCGTCGTTCTGCGCCAGCGTTTTGCTGACGATCTGACCATCCTGATAAGATATCTGATCTTTTAAACTGAAAATTTCCGCCTGACCGATATTTTTGATTTTTACACTCATTTTTTTACCTGCCCTTTCCATAGTCTGATTCATTTGACAGTTTCTATTCAATCCAGGATCCTGCCGTCCACGGATATCGTGACCACCTGCCAGGGAATAAATTTTCCGCTTTTTTGCAAGGCGGTCTTTGCCGCCATTTCCAGTCCTCCGCAGCAAGGAACTTCCATACGGACGATCGTCACGCTCTTTACGTCGTTTGCCGTCAGAA
>USSJ01000152.1 GCA_900557285.1 uncultured Clostridia bacterium
TGCAGCTCGCATTCGTCCGCCAGATGCGCCGCCACGATATTCTTGCAGATATACCGCGCCATATACGCCGCACTGCGGTCCACCTTCGTGCTGTCTTTGCCCGAAAACGCCCCGCCGCCGTGCGCACACCTGCCGCCGTAGGTATCCACAATGATCTTGCGCCCCGTCAGTCCGCTGTCGCCTTCCGGCCCGCCGATCTCAAACCTGCCCGTCGGATTGATAAAATATTTCGTGTCTTTATCCAAAAGTTTTGCGTCCACGACCTCGTCGATCACATACTTGCGGATATCCTGTTTCAGCTGTTCCTGCGAAACGTGCTCGTCATGCTGCGCCGATACCACGATCGTATCCACACGAACGGGTTTCTTGTCCTCATATTCCACGGTTACCTGTGTTTTCCCGTCCGGGCGCAGATACGGCAAAAGCCCGCTCTTTCGCACTTCGGCAAGCCGCATCGCCAGCTTCTGCGCCAATACTGCCGTAAGCGGCATCAGTTCGGGCGTTTCGTTCACCGCATACCCGAACATCATTCCCTGATCGCCCGCGCCGATCTGATCCGCTTCATCGCCGCCCGCTTTCTTTTCCAGAGAATTATCCACCCCCAGCGCAATATCCGCACTCTGCCCGTGGATCGCCGTAATAACGGCCAGCGAATTATAGGAAAATCCCTGACCGTGCGTGTACCCGATCTCTTTGACCGTATCGCGCACGATCCTGGATATATCTACATAACAGTTTGTGGACAGCTCGCCCATCACCAGAACCATTCCCGTCGTCGCACAGCATTCGATCGCCACACGGGAATTTTCATCTTTCGTCAGGACTGCATCCAGAACCGCATCCGAGATCTGGTCGCAGACTTTATCGGGATGTCCTTCGGTTACGCTTTCGCTCGTAAAAAAGTATTTCATGTTCCGTCTCCCAAAATTTTTCCGCCGTAAACGGCGGACAGAGCGCGGTTTCGCCGCGCCCTCCGATTGTCGTTTCTCGGCTATTATTATAGTATGAAACGCACAACTTGTCAATAATTTCCCCGCTGCGCACAACAATGCTTTTCAAACACCGAAAAATATGATACAATTTTCCTATGGAAACAAAATGCAAGCTCTGCCCCGCAGAATGCGGAGCAGACAGATCACATGAATGCGGCGCCTGTGGTGCGGACAACACAGTACGCGTCGCCAAACACGGTCTGCACCCGTTTGAGGAACCGTGCATCTCCGGAAAAAAAGGTTCGGGGACCGTCTTTTTCAGCGGATGCACCCTGCGGTGCGTGTTCTGCCAGAACCACGAAATCTCCCGCGCCAACACGGGAGAACCCTGCGACACAAATACCCTTGTCCGCATTTTCCGCGAACTGGAAGATATGGGCGCCGAAAACATCAATCTCGTGACCGCCTCCCACTACGTTCCGCAGCTTTTGCAGGCTTTCAAGGAATACAGGCCGAAAATACCCGTCGTCTACAATACTCACTCCTACGAAAAAATTGAAGTACTGCAGGCGTTGGACAAGTATATCGACATCTATCTTCCGGACATGAAATATTATTCGCCCAAGATTTCGGCGCGGTACACGGGTAAGGCAAACTATTTCGAATACGCCTCGCGCGCCGTGGAATTCATGGCGCGGCGCGAATGCGAATTTGACGGCGAAAAGATGATGCGCGGCTGCATCGTGCGGCATCTTGTACTTCCGCTTTGCACGGACGATTCTTTAAAAATCGTGCAATGGTTTGCCTCTCTCCACTCCCCCGCCTATTTTTCCCTGATGGGACAGTATACACCCTGCGGCGAAATTGAAAATTTCCCCGAGCTGAAAAGGCGCATCACGCCGCGCGAATACAGAAAAGTGCGCGATTTTGTTTTTTCCTGCGGCATCGAACGCTTGTTTTTGCAAAAACTCGAAGCCGCCGATTCCCGCTTTATCCCCGATTTTTCGGCGGATACAAACACCCTTTTCTAATTTTTCGCCCCACTGTATTCCGTTCCGCTACAGGTCATGCCGTTGACGGCTGACTTTGTTCCCTCCTGACCGCATTTAAACTTCTTTCCGCCGCTTGTATACCCGATTTTTAACCGAACTTTGCCGCTTTCAGAGAGTAAACTTGTTAAGAATCGGTATGGTTCTGGCGGATAAAGGCATGGCGGGCTTTGACCAGTTTTTTTACGAGCGGCGCTACTTCGGAAGGAGGCGCCGCGGCAAGTTTTTCTTCCAACAATTCTATGTCGGCCATTGAAATTTTTTTCATGCCGCTATTTTGCGGAGTTTTACGAAAATTATGTTGATATCGCTGGAAAACGTACGCTTCGGCTACGATGACAAAATTATTCTGGACAATATTTCTTTTACCGTATCGGAAAAAGAACGCATTGGGTTTATCGGCGCGAACGGGGAAGGAAAAACCACGCTCATCAAACTGATGACGGGCGTGCTGTTTCCCGACGAAGGGAAAATCTATAAAAAAACAGGGCTGAAAATCGGCTGGCTGGAGCAAAACGGCGGACTGGAAAGCGATAAGACCGTTTACGAAGAAATGCGTTCCGTCTTTGCTTTTGTTTATAATTCGATGGAACGTCTGCGCGAAATCGAACAAAAATTGGCAGCAGTCCCCTTTCAGAGCAAGGAATATCTCGATCTTTCCGCAAAGTACGAACAGTTGGAACGCGCCATAGCCGCCGCAGACGGATACAATGCGGAAGTGAAGATCAAAACGGTTTTAAACGGTATGGGATTCGGCCAAATGTATGAGCAAAAGATCTCCACCATGAGCGGCGGGGAAAAGACACGGCTCAAACTGTGCCGCCTTCTTTTGGAGGAACCCGAAATTTTATTTTTGGACGAGCCGACCAACCATCTGGACGTTTCCACCCTGTTCTGGCTGGAAGATTATCTGAAAAATTACCGCGGCGCGATCTTTACCGTTTCGCACGACCGTTATTTTCTGGATGCGATCGTTACCAAGATCTTCGAACTGGAAAACTGCCGCATTCAGGCTTTCCGGGGCAACTATTCCAAATACAAAGTTTTGAAAGCGGAAAAATACGAACACGACCTGAAAGAATACGAACGCCAGCAGGAAGAGATCGCCGATTTGAAAGATTACGTTGCGCGCAACATCGTGCGCGCAACGACAGCAAAGAGCGCGCAGTCGCGGGTAAAAAAGCTGGAATCGATGGAACTGCTCGAAAAGCCTGTTCCCCCGCCGAAACCGCCCAAATTTTCCTTTGAAACGGTGGAAAAAAGCGAAGAACGCGCCCTGTCGGTGAGCGGTCTGTCCCTTTCCGCAGGCGGAAAACTGTTGTTTTCCGACGCAAATTTTGAAGTACGCCGCGGCGAAAAAATTGCGATTGTGGGCGAAAACGGTACGGGAAAATCCACACTCATCCGCACGCTTGTGCAAAAACGCGATTCCGCCGTGCGTTGGGGTCGGTTCAACAAGATCGGTTATTACGACCAGGAAAACGCCGACCTCGACCCCGATGAAACGGTTTTGGGAACTCTCTGGCACAAGCACACGGGCATGACGCAGACGCAGGCGCGCGCCCTGCTCGCCCGCGCAAAGCTGACGGATGAAGATATGGAGAAAAAAGTCCGCTCGCTTTCGGGCGGAGAACGCGCAAAATTGTCTCTCGTGCTTTTAGAAGCCCTCTGCGCCAATTTCCTTGTTCTGGACGAACCGACCAACCACCTCGATCTTTTGGCGCGCGAAAGTCTGGAAGCGGCCTTGAAAGCATTCGAAGGAACGCTCCTGTTTGTTTCGCACGATCGTTATTTTATTTCCAACATTGCCGATAAAATTCTGGAGATCGAAAACGGAAAAATCACCCTTTATCCTTGCAGCTATGAAGAATATACGGCGATGAAAAAGGCGCAGGCGGATGAAAAAGCGGCCGCCGAAAAAGCCGAAAAGGCGGAAGAGAGAGCCGTTTTGAATACGGCATCCTACCGATCGAAAGCCGAGCGCGCCGAAGAAGCAAGGAAAAAACAAAAGATCAAAGAGATCGAAAAGAAAATTTCCGATACGGAAAAGGAAATCGCGGCAATCAATGAGGAAATTGCAAAACCGGAAATTGCCGCCGATTATAAGCTTTTAAACGAAAAA
>USSJ01000153.1 GCA_900557285.1 uncultured Clostridia bacterium
GGGCGGAAGTGTTACGGCGGGCATGGCGATCTACGATACGATGCAGTATATTCATTGCGACGTATCGACGATCTGTATCGGAATGGCGGCGAGCATGGGAGCGTTTTTGCTTTCCAGCGGCACGCGCGGCAAGCGTTTTGCGCTTCCGAACAGCGAGATCATGATCCATCAGCCGCTTGGCGGAGCACAGGGACAGGCGAGCGATATCAAGATTCAGGCGGAGCATATCCTGAAGATCAAAGACAAGATGAACCGTATTTTGGCTGACAACACGGGCAGGAGCATCCAGGAGATCGAGCGCGATACGGACCGCGACAATTATCTGTCTGCGGAAGAGGCGAAAAATTACGGGCTTGTCGACAACGTATTTTATAAAAGATAAAGACGGTGCGAAGAAATTTGTACCGGTATGAGAGCAGCGCCGCCGTTCGTTTCAATTTACGAAACCGCGGCGTGCTTTGTTATTGACATACAATCATCCCGCGACCCGCAAGGGGACGCGAAAGGAGGACAACAACCATGAAAGAAGAACAATGCTGTTCATTTTGCGGCAAACCGAAGAGCCGCACGAAGGTTTTGATCAGCGGGCCGGACGGTTTGTCCATCTGCGACGAATGTGTGGAGATCTGTAACGAGGAGATCCGTGCGGCGCAGGAGAAACCGACGGATACGGTGGAACTGAAAAAGCCTTCGGAAATCAAAGCGGAACTGGATAAATATATCGTGGGGCAGGACAAGGCAAAGAAAGTTTTGTCGGTAGCCGTATACAATCATTATAAGCGCATCAACAGTGAGCTGAGCAAAAAGGACGACGATGTCGAGATAGAAAAGAGCAATATTTTGCTGCTTGGTCCTACGGGGTGCGGCAAGACGCTTTTGGCGCGTACGCTGGCGAGGATTCTGAACGTTCCGTTTGCCACGAGTGACGCCACGACCCTGACGGAAGCAGGGTATGTGGGCGAAGACGTGGAAAACATTCTTCTCAAACTCATTCAGAATGCGGACTATGATATCGAAAAGGCGCAGCGCGGCATCATTTATATCGACGAGATCGACAAGATCGCGCGCAAGAGCGAGAACGTATCCATCACGCGCGACGTATCGGGCGAAGGAGTACAGCAGGCGCTTTTGAAGATCATTGAAAGTACGATCGCGAACGTACCTCCGCAGGGCGGAAGGAAGCATCCGCAGCAGGAATGCATGCGTATCGACACGACGAACATTCTGTTTATCTGCGGCGGCGCGTTTGTGGGATTGGATAAGATCGTTCAGGCGCGAAAAGATGATACGTCCCTCGGTTTTGGCGGCAAAGTCAAGAGTACGGACGAAATGGATTATCAGCTTTTCGACGACGTGAAGCCGCAGGATCTGACGAAATTCGGACTGATTCCGGAATTTGTCGGACGTGTGCCGATCGTGGTCAATCTGCAGCCTCTGGACGAAACGGCGTTGGTGAAGATCCTGACCGAACCGAAGAATGCGCTGATCAAACAGTACCAGAAACTCATCGGATTGGACGGGGTAAAACTTTCGTTCGAGCCGTCGGCTGTGAGCGAGATCGCAAGCACGGCGATCAAATTGAAGACGGGCGCGCGCGGACTGCGCACGATCATCGAGAACATTATGACGGACGTCATGTACGAGATCCCGTCGGACAACGACATCAGCGAAGTGAAGATCACGCGCGACTGTGTTTTAGGCAATTCCAAGCCCGAACTCATCAAAAAAAGCGCGTAACAAAAAAGCGGGACGAGGTCCCGCTTTTTCATGTGTTGAGAAAGAATGGCTGATCTTAAAAAAGGCGGTCGGTGCAGAATACATTGCACCGACCGCCTTTTTTAAAGTATCCGTGGTTATGTTTTAACACGTTAGAAACTAATTTATTTATATTTCTGTTAAAAAAAGTTAAAACCTCTTGCTTATTATGAAAATAAGTGATAAAATATGGCTAAGTTAAAATACAGCCGGCTGTATTTTTCGCTCCGCAAAAAATACATTCATTAATGGCTATATTAAAAAAAGAGGAGGAGCATGGGAATGAAAAAAAGACAAGAGAGAGCGTTTACTGTTGTCGAGCTTGTCATTGTAATTGCAGTGATTGCGGTTTTGGCAGCGGTACTGATTCCGACGTTTACGATGTTGATCAATCGTGCAAACGAGTCTTCGGATACGCAGAATGCCAAGAATATGAACACGGCGTTATCGGCGGAGACGGAAAAACCGGAAACGTTATGTCGGGTATGGGAGATTTTGAGTGATTACGGGTACAATCCCGCGCCGACGGCGATGACAAACGGGTATGCATTTTACTGGAACAAGACGGAAAACGTGATTGCGTTGGCGAACGGAACGGAATTTATTTATCCGGCGCAATTAGAAGGTCAGCAGGCAGGGGAAGACAGTATTCTTCTCAATACTCCCGAAACGGACGAAGCGGCGCATGCGCCCGTAACAATTCCGGGCAAGGAGCCTACGCTGACAGAAGACGGGCTCAGCGAAAGCGTACAATGTTCCGTATGTAAGAAATTTTTAAAAGAAGCGGAGGTAATTTCGCTTGGCGACCAGGGATTTATCATAAACAATACCAGCGGCATGTCTGTATTGGTTTCTTATATCGGGGAAGAAAAAAACGTTGTGATACCTGAAGGGGTGCATGCCGTCAGGTCAGATGTGTTCTGCAATAACAAAGAAATCGAAAGCATTACTTTTCCGTCTTCCCTGTTTGCTATCGGAGAAAATGAAATCAAGTCATTTGAAGGCTGTACAAATTTAAAGAGCGTAACGTTTGCGGATAACAGCAGAATCACCACAGTGCCGAAAATGACCTTCTTGAATTGTACAAGCCTCGAAACGGTCGATTTCGGGGAAAACAGTCGTCTTACCACGATTGAGGGGCAGGCGTTTGGCGGATGCAGTTCATTGAAAGAAATCACGATCCCTGCGACAGTTACGTCGATCGGCGACAAAGATCAGGCAGGCGCATTCGACAACTGTTCATCTTTGGAGAAGGTATATTTTGAAGAAGGCAGCCGGTTGGAAAAAATCGGGAGCTGTACGTTTTGGTTTTGTAAAAATCTGAAAGAAATAAATCTTGAAAATTGTACTTCGTTAAAGGCTATATATCACAGTGCTTTTGCGGGCTGTACGAACCTTTCGTCGATCACGATCCCCGCGAGTGTCGAGACGATCGTTACGGATTCATATTCCGGTTTATTTGTTGATGACGATCCCGTTAGTGAGGCGATTGTTTCACTGGATTTAGAGAATATGAAATTAAATTATACGGTTGCGAATCCGTATTCTTTAAAAGAAATCGTGGTGGCTGAAGGAAATACGCACTTTAAAGTAGTGAACGGGGCGTTGATGACGGCGGACGGCACAAAGATCATAGCGTATGCTACGGCGCGCGAGCATACGGGCGCCTACGTTATTCCCGAAGGTGTTACGACGATTGCTTCGCATGCGTTTGCAGGCTCTCTGATAGAGGAATTTGTCATTCCGGCGAGTGTAAAGACAATTGAGCAGAAGGCTTTTTTTGGTTGTTCTGCAATGAAGAAAATTACATTTTCAAAGGAATCTGCACTTACGACAATAGGGCAGGAATCATTTAAATTATGTTTTAATCTGGAAGCTATTGAGTTGCCGTCTTTATTGACTTCTATCGGTTCTTATGCGTTTAACATGTGCAATAAAATAGAAGAAATAGTGATTCCGAAAACCGTTACTGTCTTGGGCAGATCAGTATTTATGAATTTAAGCGATGAGACGCTTCAGACCGGGAAAATGAATGCGCCGCTGATTTATATTTACGACGGAATAACCGATAATTCTACATGGAACGAGAATCATTGTCCTGTCTTTGTTTACAGCGAAAATCAGCCGACGGAAAATCCCGGCAATTATTGGCATATGGTAGACGGTGTGCCTACGCGTTGGGAATAAAAGATCGCACAAGCATATACGGGCGGACGCAGAAGCGTCCGCCCGTTTCGTCTGTAATAAAAAAGTATTTTTATAATAGAGTTATAAGCAAAAATAATAGCGCGATTCGAGTTTTGCGGGCGAAAATGCTTGAAAATTCGGGCGCGGTCGGTTAT
>USSJ01000154.1 GCA_900557285.1 uncultured Clostridia bacterium
ACGCTTCATCCAGTTGCTTTTTCGGATAATCCGCACCCAAAGCCGCCGCGTGCGCCGCCATCTTCTCCGCCTGCCAGATACTGTTTTCCAGATTCTGATGCGCTTGCTTTACACGAATCTGCGACGTGTAACACCCCTGCATGACATAATTCATCGCATCCGGTTCCAGTACGGGCAATTTTTTCCCCGCAAGCAATGAAAAATATTTTTCGGGATATGTATGTTCGATCTTCAGCTCCGGGTGCTCTTTCTTGTATTCCGAAATCCGCAAAAAATCCGTCCGCGTAGGTCCGCCCCCGTGATTGCCGATCCCCCAGAAACAAACCGCATCGTCTGCATCCCGAAAATATTCCCGGAATTCTTCCAGTTTGTCCCCCATTTTGCCCATGAAACTATTGTAACCGCCGTACAGACGATGTACTTTTACGCTTTCTCCCCGCAAACCTTTCCATTCAAAATCTCTCTGCTCCCCCATAAGCTCGGGACGCATGCAGATATATCCCGTATATCCCGCATCTCTCAGGATCTGCACCAGACCTGCAGAATGTCCGAAGGAATCAAAATTTACCGCAACTTCCGGTTCCGCCCCGAACTTTTCAGAAAAATAACGACGCCCTTTTACGATCTGCCGCACTATACTCTCCCCGCTCGACATAACTACGTCCGGCTGCAGATACCACCCGCCTATGATCCTCCATTTTCCCGCTTTGACAAGCTTTTGTATCCTTTCAAACAACTTCCCCGCATACTTCTCGATCCACATGTACAGCATCGCTTCATTATGATTGAAAACAAACCCGTCATCAAACTCTTCACAAAAATCTGCCGCCGCCGAAAACGTCGTGATCGCCGCAAACACCCCTTCCTCCTTTTGCCATTGCCACGACGGATCTATATGCGCATTGCCGATCAGAAATAACCGCTTCATTCTTTCCTTCCTCTATTCGATATAAAAAATATATCAAATAATATTTTATATATCTAATATAACATATAAACGCCGCTGTGTCAACCCCAAAAATTTCCTGCAAGCTGATCTTGACTGTTTTTTTTGTGTCGAAAATCCCTATCGATTGTCTGCCCGCCCATGACAACGCGACCCTTAAAAACACAAAACAAAATTGCTGCCGCACCAAAAGCCAATCATACTTTTTACTGACGTTTTCCTCTTTATCCTTAAAATCTCAACAGCGGCAGGCTATATTCAGGAAACAACCGCCGATAAACCTTTTGAAAAGCATACAAATCAAACGCAACCGCTTTCATCGTAAAACCGTAAAAAGCGTAAGATTACAACCGCCGACACACAAAAAAAGCCGCGGATCTGCTCCGCGGCAACATCGCTTATTCAGTCTATCTTTTTCACAAAACACTTTCTGCGCTTGACGATCTCGCGCTCCATCGCGTTCCACTGTTCCTGCACCGCATTGTTGGTGATCAGTTCGGGATTGGATTCGATGTGCTCGATCTTGTCGGCAAGGACGTTTCGGATAATGCGCGCCATCATCACGGAATTGACACCCATTTTCTGATAATCCGGATGCACCGCGATGAGCACCATTTCCAGTTCTTTGGGCTTTGCGATCGCCTTCATCAGCCGGAAAATGGTGGGAAGCGTCATCTTTCCGCCGCTTTTTTGCAAGGGCTTGCAAATGGAAGGCAAGACAACCGCCATCGCGATCACTTTCCCCTCTTTGTTCGCCAGCATGGAAAAATAGCGCGGGTTGATGACCGTAGCAAACTGTTTGAGAATATGATCGATCACTTTTCCTTCCACAGGCACATAGCAATCGAGCGCCGCATAGGCAAGATTGGTCATCTCCAGAGCTTCATGGCCGTAACGCCTGATCAGCTTGTTCATCGGCATGCTTTCCGCAAGTTCCTGCAAAGCGAGCTTTTTTTGTATGTATCCCGCCACATGTTCAATGCGCGGATCCAGCGAATCGGGAATCGTGAAATCATATTCCACCCATTCGCTTTCGTCCGAAAATCCCGCCCCGCGGACAAGTTTTTCGTAATATTCATAATTATAATTTGTCGCATACGTGGCCCGGCGGTCAAACCCGTACGTTAATAGCCCTTCTCTGTCCTGATCGTTAAAGCCCCACGGTCCGTGGATCGTATCCATGCCGCGCTTTTTGCCGAACGTTTCCACGGCATCCAAAAGAGCCTTCGCCACGTTCGAGTCGTCAATGCAGTCGAACCTCGAAAAGCGGATACACTTCCTGCCCGAAATCTCGTTATACTTCCTCTGCAGGATCGCCGCGACCCTGCCCGCCGTTTTCCCGTCTTTTTTGGCAAGATAACAGCAAATTTCACATTCGGCAAGCATCGGGTTCTTTTTGGGGTTTGTCAGATTCAACTCATCCCCGTAGAGTGCAGGAACGTACTTATCACAATTTTTATAAAGTTCCAAAGGAAAACGCACAAATTCGCGCATCTGTTTTGCGGTCTTTACCGCCGTTACGGTTATCATCTTTTCATCCTCTCAGCTGTCGCAAAGAGCGACAGAATCATCCATTTTGTTAAACAACGCGGTCTTCACAAGGTATTTTACCACACTTAACAACCAAATGCAAGACGTCGGAGCCAATTTCCGACTCCAAATTTTGCGGAATTTTCTGGATAATGCCCTGCACGGGCGCATAGCGGTCTTTGCGCAGGCGCACCGTCTTTACCGTTTTTCCCGCTACACGTCGGATCAGATACCCTTCGCTGCGTAATCCCTGTTTCTCCGCGCGCAGGACGCACTCGCTGTCCCCTTCGCGGATCTCGGGCTCGGGCGGGGCGATCGTTTCCACCACAACGCTTTTTCGGACGTATGTCACATCCGTTTTATGTCCGTAGACGCGGAACGTAAGATTTCCGCCCGCCGCCCTTGCCAGAATATATACCCTGCCTTCGGTATCGTTGCGGAATTTTAAGTCGCAGCCCGTACCGCTGACCATGGCGTCAAAAGAAGGCTCCACATACCCGACCGCCAGACTGTGCGGATGCTGTTCCACGATCCCCATACCCGATAACAGCGCGGCATTATAGACCGTCGTGCTGACCTGGCATACTCCGCCGCCCACGCCTGCGACAAACGCTCCGTCCTGAATGATGGGTGCGCTCTTGAATCCGTTCGCTTCCGTCCGCGCCCCCACTCTCTCGTTGAACGAAAAAACTTCGCCCTTTTCAAGAATTGTCCCGTTGATTTTTTTCGCCGCCAGAGCAATGTTTTCCGCACGGTTACACCCCTCCGCATAGCGCGTGGTAAAACTGCTCAGCTGTACACATTCCGCTTTTATTTTTTCCAGGCTACGCCGCGGCGTTTCCCTGACAATCTCCGCCCGCACCGTTCCGCCGCCCGCTTCCAACGCCGCAAGCACCTTTTCTTTCAACTGCGCTCCGTTCACATACGTTCCTTCCGTTTCTTTCGAAAACAGGAACGGCTCATCCCATTTCGCCGTGAATTCCACGCTCCCATCATGGCTTTTCATGTAAAAATCGTCGCAAATTCCGCGCAACGTCTCTTCAAAATTCGTCAAAACCAAATGTTTTTGCAGCGCATATTTTCCCGCTTTTTTCCGCGCTCTTTTCAAAACAACGGAAAGATCGCTCCTGTAATAAAGTTGCGGCGCGCGGAAAGTATAGGTGTTTCCGCCCGCCTCCACGGTCAGTTCCCGAACGGCGGCGTCTTCCTGCAATGCGCGCGAAATGCGTTCGCATGCAGACCTCTCGCTCATACCCGAAACGTCCACCCCTTCCACGATACAACCCTGCGGCATCCTGTCTGCGGCAAAACCGCAAAAAAACAGCGACGCCGCCAACATTGCCGCGATCACCCATATTTTCATCCACTGTAAAGACTTTGCGTTTCTTTCGTTCATACCAATCCGCCGCCCCTCTTACTAAGAAGTATGCGCCGCCCGAATACAATCATTCGCGCTTTTTCGTGCCATTTTCAGGTTTTTCGCCCGCCGAAGTTTCCCGCCGCCTTTTTTGCGCTTGTTTTTTGTCATGCAGGCTTGTTTTTCGCCCTCCCGACCTTTATAATCCAAAACACACGGGAATTTCTC
>USSJ01000155.1 GCA_900557285.1 uncultured Clostridia bacterium
TCATATACATTAAACAACGGAAAAAAATATACCAGAAAATATTACGATTGCGGCAGCGCAATGGTGTATATGGCAAAGCGTGACAGCGGTATTTTATGTACCGTTAAAAAAACTACCGTTGATAAAGTAATTGACTGTTTAAAGAAAATGTAGAATAAGGCGGCGCATTTTTGCGCCGCCTCTGCTTGCTATAAAAAATACGGTTAATGTTTTAAAGCGTTTATATTTACAGGTAAGTGCTTTTAAGAGAGACAGGGCAGGATAACGTTCTGTATCAGCAACAAAACCAAAATACCTGCAGTAAAGGAAAGGACGAGACTGAGCAGATCACACTTTTTCAGGCGGAAGGAGCGGCGGTAAACAAAGTAAGCGATGAGGCCGCAGATAAAAACAAGCAGAATGTTGATCAAGGAAAGGCTGCTGCTTGTGCCGAAAATCAAAAGGGAAGGATTGATAAGGACTGAAAAAAATACAAACCATGGAATCAAAACTTTATACCCGAAGATGGAATCGGAAATTTGTCCGGCGTTTTCAGCCTTATGTTTATCAGCCGTATAAAACAGTCCGAAGTACGCACCCGCGCTTTCCGCTGCGCACAGGATACAGGAAAAGATAAGTTCGCTTGTGTTGTTATAGGTTGTATGGTTTAGGATCCGGCCGTCGAAAAATACAAAGATATGTATGGGAGCGCCGATCGGCATAAGGCCCAAGCTGTTTAGGAAAAGGCTGGGAAGATAGCGATAGAAATAATTTAAAAGGAACAGGAGCGGCATCAAAAGAGAAAGATTCAATATAAATATAAAAATGATACCGTCCCGTACGGTGTTTGCGCGGGTAAAGCAGAAAGCGTTGATCCCGAACAGGCACAGGGCCGTGGGCAGAGAGGCAAGGTAAAGAGGGATATACCAGACAAGATCAAATAAATTTTCACTGCAGGCAATGATGGTAAATCCTAAAAAGTAAGATATGGTGTAAGGAATCAAGAGGAGAAGCAGTCCTCCGATCAGACGCACCGACATAAGTTTTTTTCTGTTGATGGGGAGCGCGTACCAAAGGTCGGTGCTGCGCTTGTTCATGCGGTAAGAAAACTGTAAAGCAGGCACGATATAACAGAGGGCGAAGAGAATGAGCATGGGAATGTATACCAATGAATTTTTAGCGCCGATCGGAGCACTGGGGTTGTAATAGTTCGGGCCGATGTATTCGGTCGTCAGTGCGTTGACGGCAAAGATGGCTGAAGCGATCGCTGTAAAGATACATAGGGGCAGGGAAATGCGTCTGAGTTCGTAGATGAGCGATCTTTTCATTTACTTTCCCTCCTTTGTTCCGTTTCGATAAGAAAATATTCTTCAAAATCGACGGGTATTTCTTCGCAAAAAAGCGGCTCTGCTTTCGCTATTTCTTCCTGTACTTTATCGGCGTCGCCGCGGACAATGAATTGCGCGACGCGTCCTGTGCATTCAAATTTAATGCATTCAAAGGGGAAGTCTGCGCGCGTAATATCGCGGTTGAATGCCGCCTGGTATTTATGTACGGTGCCGAGGTGATCCAACAGGTCTCCGCTTTGCAGAATACTGCCGTTTCCGATCATTGCAAAGTTTGTGCAGATATCCGAAAGTTCACGCAGGGAATGCGATGCAATGATGGTCGTGCATCCGTTGTCTTCGCTCAGTTCGATCAAAGCACGTTTGAAAGAAAGTCTTGCGTTCGGGTCTAACCCGTCAAACGCTTCGTCCAAAAGCAGATATTTCGGTCTGGAAGCAAGCGCCAGCGATACAAACATTTGACGTTTCATGCCCTTGGAAAAATTATGAATCGGCGCCGTTTCTTTCAGGGAGAAGGTGCTGCACCATTTGTGAAAAAGATCCTGATCAAACGGGTAGTAGGTTTTGTAAAGCTCTGCCAGCTGCTTTCCCGAAGTGTTGCCGCCGTAGTACGGCTCGTCCGGCAGAAAAAACAGGTTCTTTTTTACAGTTTCGTTTTCAAAAACTTCTTGCCCGTCGTAAAGAATTTCACCGGAATCAGCTTTCAGCACGCCGGCGAGCAGGCGCAGAAGCGTCGATTTTCCCGCACCGTTCACGCCGACCATCCCATAGACACACCGATCGGGAATGGTAAGGTTCAAAGCGTGGAGAACTTTTTGCTTGTCGTAAGACTTTTCTATGTTTTTAATTTCGATCATCTCTGTCTCCGTCCTTAAAGATTTCTCTTGCAAACGATATGATTTGTTCGAGGGACAACCCCGCTTCCTTCATTGCAAATATCTGTTTTTTTGCTTCTTCCGCTGTATGGGTTTCGTCGCAGACGCAATGCACAAAGACGCCTTTTTTCGGGATAGTCCGGACGAATCCACGCCGTTCCAGCTCGTTAAATGCTCGTTCTACCGTGTTCGGATTGATTCCGAGTTGCAATGCCAGTGTACGGCAAGAGGGCAGTTTTTCTCCCTCCCGCAATACTCCGTACCGAATCAGCTTTTCGTATTCTTCCGCAATCTCTTCGCAGATGCTTTTCTGTCCGCGCAGGTGTATCTCCATGTTCCCTTTATGCTCCGTCAGTTTGTGTATTCATTGTATTATCTGTATTAACTGTATTAATTGTAACAGACAAAATTTGTTTTGTCAAGATGAAAAAAAGGTCTGGATAGAAAAATCGTTGTGTTTTTGCCTGCAAGTTTTCTATGTGCTAAAGTCTATATTATTTTTGCCGGAACAGAAAAGAAAAAAATATTCTTTATTCTGTCCGGAATAAAAATAGATTTATGATTTGTGAACAGAAAAGAAAAAAGATGAGGATTAAAAACTTTCCGCCCCCAGCCGCAAAAGATTTGCGGCTGGGGGCGGAAACAGAATTTGGCGGCCTGCAAAATATTTTGTGGGTTGCCGAATGATTACAGATCCTGTTTATCGGGAGAAAAACTTTGTTTCTGTGTCTCGGGGAAAAGTTTTTTGATGAGTTGATTGACGTACTGCACGGGAACAAGTTGGATCTTATCCTCGAATTTTTTTACGCTTTTAAAGTTTTTTGCAGGGAAAAGGACGCGTTTAAAACCCATTTTGATACATTCGTTGACGCGTTTTTCCGCAAACGTAACGCCGCGCACTTCGCCCGTGAGTCCCACTTCGCCGAAGACGGCGGTGTATTTATCGATGGGTTCATTGCGGTAGCCGCTGGCGAGCGCGGCGCATATGGCGAGATCGACGGCAGGTTCGTTCAGACGGATACCTCCCATCGCGTTGAGGTAAACGTCCTGGTTGAAGAAGGGGAGTCCGCACCGCTTTTCCAGAACGGCGATCAGCAGGACGAGTTTATTGTAATCGATGCCGAGGGGCATGCGGCGGGGGAGTCCGTAAGCGGTTTTAGACATGAGCGTCTGAATCTCGACCATCATGCAGCGGTTGCCCGTTTCGGAAGGCGTTACACAGCTTCCTGCGGCTTCGCCGCGGCTTTCGGAAAGAAATATCCCCGAATAATCGGAAACACCGTAAATTCCTTCGCCCGTCATTTCAAATACACCTACTTCCTGTACGGAACCGAAGCGGTTTTTGTAAGCGCGCAGGATCTTGAAGTTTTCTTCGCGTTCGCCTTCGAAATACAGGACGGTGTCCATGATATGTTCAAGTACTTTCGGGCCAGCCAGCGCACCCTCTTTGGTGACGTGGCCGACAATGAAAAAAGTGATGTTGCGGCTCTTTGCGATGCGCTGCAGTTTGCCTGCACATTCGCGTACTTGCCCGACCGAACCCGCGGCGGAAGACATTTCGCTCGTATAGACAGCCTGAATGGAGTCGATGACGACGAATTCCGCGTCCGAGAGGTTGTTTTCTATGTCTTCGAGGCAGGTTTCGTTGAGGAGCAGAAGGTTATCGGAATCGATTCCCAGCCTTTCGCAGCGCATTTTCACCTGCGAGCAGCTCTCTTCTGCGGAGACATATAAGACGCGCCTTTCTTCGGCGAGGTATGCGGAGACCTGTGTCAGGAGGGTGCTTTTTCCGATTCCGGGGTCGCCGCCGAGGAGCACGAGGGAACCCCGCAC
>USSJ01000156.1 GCA_900557285.1 uncultured Clostridia bacterium
TAAAAGTCATGGAATACGCACAAGGATACAAATGCATATCTTTCAGATCTGCAACATTATACATATGTGCAATGATCCGTCGGCTCGCCGGATTGTTTCGCAAATCATACAGCACTTTATCCACCTGATCGAATTTCCCTTCCGGGAAAACATACTTCTTTCCCAGTTGATAGCCGTATGCCTTGCCGATCGATCCGGTTTCATCCGCCCAGCTATCCCAGATGTGGGAGGAAAGCTCGTGGACGTTATTGCTTTTTTTCTGCCAGATCCATAAAATCTCATCAATCGCTGATTTCAAATAGGTGCGGCGAATCGTCAAAATCGGAAATTCCTCCCGCAGATCATAGCGGGAAACCTGACAAAATTTCTTGATCGTATGCGCGGGAGTCCCATCCTCCCAGCGAGGACGAACCTCGCGATCCGTATCCCACACTCCGTTTTCCAATATGTCCTTGCAATTTTTTATAAAAATCTCGTCTGCCTTACTCATTGCCGCTCTCCTTTTTATATTTCGGGGACATCGCCCGCTAATAACATTTTCCATAATTTTTGTCTGAAGTAATACTCTGCAAACTAACGAACCTTATACATCGTTCGCCGCAGAGCCTCTTCCCACGCCCGTAATTTTTCTGCCCGTTCCGCATCTGTCATCTGCGGGCTGAAAACTTTCATACCCGACGGCTCCTTTCTTTTGCTTTCCAGTTCCCCATAAAATCCGCAAAACTGACCGGCCAGATACGCCGCGCCCAAAGCCGTCGTTTCTGCTACAGCCGGACGGACAACTTCCGCGCCGAGCACGTCCGACTGAAACTGCATCAGGAAATTATTCGCGCTTGCACCTCCGTCCACACACAAGCGATCGATCGTGATCCGCAAATCCTGCTCCATCGCATTGACAACATCAAATGTCTGAAAGGCAATCGACTCCAACGCCGCTCGCACAATGTGTGCGCGCGCGGTACCCCGCGTAATTCCGCTCAACATTCCCCGACACTCCGAATCCCAATGCGGTGCCCCCAATCCGACAAACGCCGGAACAAACATGACTCCGCACGTGTCCGGCACCGATTTTGCAAGCTCCTCCGTCTCGGATGCCGTGGAAATCAATCCGAGCCCGTCCCGCAGCCATTGCACAACGGCGCCGCCCACAAACACGCTACCCTCCAGCGCATAATCCGGCGTCCCCAAGGTTGCCGCAAGCGTCGTTACCAACCCGTTTTGCGAAACCACGGCTTTCCTGCCGGTATTCATTAAAAGAAAACAGCCTGTCCCGTATGTATTCTTAACATCGCCCGGGCGAAAACAAAGCTGACCGTACAGCGCCCCTTGCTGATCGCCTACCGCAGCACAGATCCGAACAGATTCCCCCAAAATCTCCCTTCGGGTTTTTCCGTAATCCGCACCGGACGGTTTCACCTCCGGCAGCATCGGCATCGGTATATTAAACAATCGGCAAAGTTCCTCGTCCCATCGGAGCGTATGAATATTAAACAGCATCGTGCGCGATGCGTTGGTATAATCCGTCGCATGCACCTTACCGCCCGTCAAATGCCATATCAAATAACTGTCGACCGTTCCGAACAGCAATTCACCCTTTTCGGCCCGTTCACGGGCAAACGGGACATTATCCAATATCCACTTCAGTTTCGAAGCGGAAAAATATGCGTCGATATTCAGTCCCGTCCGTTCATATACAAATTTTTCATGACGCTGTTTGATTCTTTCACAATAATCCGCCGTTCTCCTGCATTGCCACACGATCGCATTGTATACCGGCCTGCCCGTATACCGATCCCAAACTAAAACCGTTTCTCTCTGATTCGCCACACCGATCGCCGCAATGGAAGATATGCTTACTCCGCTTTCTTCCAAAACGCCGCGCAGTGCTTGCATCTGCGACGAAAGAATTTGCCTCGGATCATGTTCCACCCAGCCCGGCTTCGGATAGATCTGCGGAAATTCCCTTTGACATTTTGCCAATAAATTTCCTTTTTTGTCAAACAGTACAGCCCTTGAGCTGGTCGTCCCCTGATCCAACGCAACAATATATTCGTCCATAATCCCCCTTTTGACGTGAAAATCAAAATGCGTCCTTTTCTATCTTAGACCAACGCGCTGCAATAAAACGCATTCTGACCTGCAACGGTAAAATCCGCGGCACTACCGCAATAAATTTATTCCAAAAACCCGGGCGAATCAGCCTTTTATTCCTTTTGACCGCCGCAAGACTCTTTTTTGCTATATACTCGGGCTTTTTGGCGGAAAGCCTGCCCCACAAGCCCTGTCCTTTTATATTTTCACAAATATCCGGCCTCGTATAAATCCCGCCCGGCTCCACAACCGTGATCCGGACATTTCTCCCCTTCCATTCCAATCGCAAGGATGAAAAAAAAGAAGTCAAAGCACATTTTGTCGCACTGTACTCCGCAAAATACGGCATCGGATACACTCCGCTGATACTGGAGATCGTTACGATCTCCAGTTCATCCGCACGGTTTTGCAATACAAAATGTGTGAGCGATAGCGCCCCTTCAAAATTGACCCTGCATTGCTGTACGATTTTATGCTGCGTATACTTTTCAAATGCTTTCTGCGTGTCGATCCCCGCCACATTCATCAAGCCGCTGAACCGATACCCTTTCCTTTGGATATATCCGAACATCGATTCCCTTGAAGCCTCATCCGACAAATCACAGGCATAGCAGTCCACTTTCAGATCATGATATTTTTCAGTCAGATCCTTTTTTAACTGCAAAAGTTTTTCCTCGCTCCGACCTGTCAAAAATAAAGCACCCCGTCCGGCACAAGCATCCGCAAATGCCCTGCCCAATCCACCGGTCGCCCCGCTGATCATTGTGTAACGTTCCGATATATCACTCATAATGATTTTATTGTACCATATTTTCCCCGCCTTGTAAACCGCCCCGATAAAAAACATAAAAAATCTTTCTTCCCGACACCGAAAGCGTTCCAAATAAACTATTCGTCCTGGGCCGTTCGGCATCTGATTTACAAAATATATCGTTTACGTCACAACATTTCAGCAACAACTGTCCGACTTGCAATGAAAACCGCTTTGCTTTGCTTGACAAAGCAGCCGCATGATTTTATAATTAAAAAAATAACATACGGAGCTGAACTTTATGCGTGTTCTTGCCATCAATGACATATCCTGTGTCGGAAAATGTTCTTTAACCGTTGCCCTGCCGATCATTTCGGCCAGCGGCGTAACTTGCGACATTCTCCCTACCGCTATCCTTTCGACTCATACAGGCGGATTTCAAGGGTACACCTTTCGCGATCTCAGCGATGATATTCCCGCCATTTTAGCACATTGGAAGAGCCTTCATCTCAAATACGACATCATTATCAGCGGATATCTCGGCAGTATCAGCCAGATCGAAATGGTCAAATCCGTGAAAAAAGATTTTCTGAAAAAAGGCGGATTGTTTATCGTAGATCCCGTCATGGGCGATAACGGCATCCTTTATTCCCATTTCGACCAGAAATTTGTAGACGAAATGAAAGGCCTTTGCCGCGTTGCGGATATCGTCGTCCCCAACCTGACCGAAGCGTGCTTTCTGACCGATACCCCGTATGATTCCATATCCGAACACGATTACACTTCAATTTTGCTTAAATTAAAAAAACTGTGTCCGCAACCGTCCGTTACCGGGTGCGACGTCTGCGAAAACGGACAAAAACGAAGCGCCGTTTTTTATACGGCAGCCGACGGTTCCGTAAAAAAATATTCCACCGAAAAGATCGAAGGAGCTTTCCACGGTGCCGGCGATGTCTACGCAAGCGCTTTGGTAGGCGCTTTGGCGCGCGGCGTACCCATGGATAAAGCTGTACAGATCTCCGCTGATTTTACCAAAAACTCAATCGCTCAAACCAAAGCAGATCAAACGGAAGCAAGGTTCGGTTTAAATTCCGAAAGCCAGATGTTGCCCTTTTTACTCGCCTTGGATCAGGCCTCAAAATAATTTGATTTTATGCTTCAAAACGCTTGAAGTT
>USSJ01000157.1 GCA_900557285.1 uncultured Clostridia bacterium
CTCGCGCCGATATGACACCTCGCCGCATACAGCAGTTCTGCGTTTTCTGCGTTTTCTGTGCTTTCTGTGTTTTCAACGTTCTCAGCCTTTTCCGCACCCTCTAACGCAGGAGCCTCTCCTTCTGTCATGCGATCCCGCATAACTTCGTTCTGCCCTTCCGCATTCTCCGATTTGGAGTTTTCCTCTTCCATGTCTTTCCCCCCTTTTTAAAATTATTCACCTCCTGCTTTTTCAGGCAGGAGGTGTAAAAGACCTTTCGGATCAGTTGATTTTATAGGTTGTGCCCGAAGGCGTGTCGATCAGTGTAACGCCCAGAGCGGAGAGTTCGCCGCGGATCCTGTCCGCCTCTGCGTAATTTTTGGCTTTTTTCGCCGCCGCACGCTCGGCAATGCGCTTTTCGATCTCTTCCGCAGAGATACCCTGCGCCTGCTTTTCCTGTTTTTCTTCCGCTTTGAGAAGATCGAGCGAAAGCACTTTATCGAAATCGGCAAGGAGCGCGCGCTTGGTTGCGCCGTTCAAGTCTTTTGCCTTCACGACATCGTACACGCAGGTAACGGTAAGCGACGTATTCAGATCTGCGTCCATCGCGTCGCAGAACGCTTTCTTATACTCCGCAAATTTCGCTTCATCCACCGCACCCTCATCGGGGATCGCCAGAATGCGTTGTTTGAGTTTTCGATAAGCGTTCGCGGCATTTTCGAACGAATCGTGCGAAAATACCAAGGCGTTGCGGTAATGCGACTGCATGCAGAAAAATCTGTATTCCATCGGAGAATACCCGTCCTCCTGCAATTTCTTCAAAGTCAGGAAACCGCCCGAGGATTTGCTCATCTTGCCGCCCGCCGTATTCAGGTGCAGGACATGGAACCAGTGCTTACACCATTCGTGCCCGAGATACGCTTCGCTCTGCGCGATCTCGTTCGTATGGTGCGGGAATACGTTGTCGATGCCGCCGCAATGGATATCCACATATTCGCCCAGATATTTCATCGCGATGCAAGAACATTCGATGTGCCAGCCGGGATACCCTACGCCCCACGGACTGTCCCATTTGAGCGCCTGGTCTTCAAACTTCGATTTCGTGAACCACAGCACAAAATCGTTCTTGTTGCGCTTGTTTTCGTCTTCGTCCACGCCCTCGCGCACGCCCACTTCCAGATCTTCTTCCTTGAAGTTGAAAAATTTATGGTACTGCTCAACTTTGGACGTATCAAAATAGACATTCCCGCCCGCTTTGTACGCATAACCTTTTTTCATCAATTCTTCGATCACGCGGATAAAGTCGTCCACGCAACCCGTGGCAGGCTGTACCACATCCGGACGCTTGATGTTCAGCAATGCACAATCGGCAAAAAATGCGTCCGTATAAAATTTTGCGAGTTCGCGCACCGTCTTGTGTTCGCGCTTCGCCCCCAAAAGCATCTTGTCTTCCCCGCTGTCCGCATCGTCCGACAAATGCCCGATGTCCGTTATATTCATCACACGCGTTACGTCATAACCCGCATACCGCAGATATTTTTCCAGCACGTCTTCCATCAGATACGTGCGCAGATTCCCGATATGCGCAAAATTATAGACCGTAGGCCCGCAGGTGTACATCTTTACTTTTCCCGCTTCGTGCGGAACAAATTCTTCCACCGTTCTTGTCAAGGTATTATACAGTTTCATGGCCTTCTCCGATTCTTTCCGTTTTTTTCATTATACCACGCTTTGCCCGATCACACAAGCAATGCGACGATCTTTTTACAGCGAAACCGCTTCCGCAATGGCTCGGACGGTATCTTCCACCGTCTGGCCCTCGCAATCCACCGTTATGTCCGCATATTTTTCATAGAGCGGCACCCGCTCCGCATACAGATCGGCGACCGTCTCGCCGGGACTGCGCATTACGACCCCGCGGCGGAATATATTTTTCAGCCGCTTTTCCAGCGTCTTTTCGCTGAGCTTTAAATACACGACCGTGCCGAGTTCTTTTAAATGCCGCATTGCTTTCTCTTCGTAAATGACCGATCCGCCCGTCGAGATCACGCAGTGTTCCGCCCAAAGCTCCGCATTGACGCGCTCTTCGATGCGCAAAAATTCTTCTGTCCCTTTCTTTGCGATGATATCGCATAGAAGCGCCTTTTCGCTGTTCTGGATGAGAAGATCGCAGTCGATGAAGCCGTACCCGATCGCCTTTGCCAAAAGCACGCCCGCCGTACTCTTGCCCGACGCCGGCATGCCGATCAAAACAATGTTTTTCATACCTTCCGCCCGACGCCCGCGGCGCCGCTCCTTCCAAGTATCGCGTTTATTCAAAGTATCCCGTTTATTATACGTTTTTTTTCGTAAAATGTCAATATTGTGCTGGCGTTTCCCGCCATTGTGTGGTAAACTGAATGGCATGAAAGAAAATGATTTCGGAAAAACGGAATACGATACGGCACGGAAGCTGCCCGACCTGCTCCTGCCCTGGTACGATGCCAACAAGCGGATCCTGCCCTGGCGCGAGAACACAGACCCCTACAGAGTCTGGATCTCGGAGATCATGCTCCAGCAAACGCGCGTGGAAGCCGCCAAGGAACACTATGTTCGGTTTTTACGGGAGCTCCCGACCGTTCAGGATCTTGCCGATTGCCCCGAAGACCGCCTGCTTAAACTCTGGGAAGGGCTCGGTTACTATTCCCGCGCGCGGAATCTGCAAAAAGCCGCCCGCCTGGTGGCGGAAAACGGATTCCCGTCCACTGCACAGGAATGGAGAAAACTGCCCGGCATCGGCGATTACACGGCGGGCGCGATCGCATCCATCGCTTTCGGACAGCCGGAACCCGCCGTGGACGGAAACGTCATACGCGTGCTTTCCCGGCTTTTCGGCGACGGACGCCCCCAGGACATCCTCAAGCGGGAATTTGCACTTCTTTTGAAAGATACCTATCCCCGAACAAGGTGCGGCGATTTTACGCAGAGCCTTATGGAACTGGGCGCGACGGTCTGCCTTCCGCGTTCGCCAAAATGCCTGTTCTGCCCCGTTTTCGGCCTTTGCGGAACGAGGAGCGACCGCCTGCCCCTTATGCCCGAAAAACGGCCGAGAAAGCGCGCGGACATGACGGTATTCATCTTTTCGACGCCGCGCGGCATAGGGCTTTGCAGGCGAAAAGAAGGCGTTTTGAAAGGCATGTGGCAGTTTTACAACGCGGAAAGAAAGATGACCGCCGCCGAGGCCGAGGAATTTCTGAAAACGCTGGGTATTGCAGACGCCGAAACGGGACGGGCGCATTTCCACAAACATATTTTTACGCATATCGAGTGGGCAATGACGGCGTACGTCGTACGCACGGCAACGCTCCTGCCCGAACTCAGTTATTTCCCCGCCGAAGAGATCGGGGAAAAAATAGCCCTGCCCTCCGCTTTTCGCTGGTGCATGGACCTGCTGCCGTAACGCCTTTCAATTTTTCGGCGGCGGGCGCGGCGGAGTTTACTTTTTTTCAAAAGAGTGATATAATAGCTGTCAGAGGAAAATACATATGAAAAACAAGGAAAAAGTTATCAAGATCATCTGGCGTTACGTTGTCATCACTTTCGGATGCTTTTCTCTTGCCGCGGGTATTTCTCTGTTTCTCGACCCCAACAAACTGGCGCCCGGCGGCATTTCGGGCATTGCGATCATTCTGAGCAGATTCGTCCCCGTTTCCACGGGTATGCTCATACTCATCATGAACGTGCCCCTGCTTATTTTGGGGCTGGTCAAGTTCGGCAAGGAATTTTTGTTTTCCACCGTTTACGCAACGATCGTGCAGGCCCTTGCGGTCGACTTGATTTCCTATATCTTCGGCCTGTTCGGAATAGAAAAAGCGACCTCCGACCTCTTTCTCGCCGCGGTATTCGGCGGGATCCTTTCCGCCATCGGGCTGGGCCTTGTGTTCCGCTGCAACTGCACGACGGGCGGACTCGACATCATAGTGAAAATACTGCACACGAAATACCGCCACCTC
>USSJ01000158.1 GCA_900557285.1 uncultured Clostridia bacterium
CTTGTTTTTCCGGTCAATGTTATATGTCGTCTTTTGCGGGTGGAAATTCAGGCAATCGCGGATATTGTAAACAGCCTTGCCGAAAAAAATATAAAATAAACCGTCCGGGGTTTGAAAAATTTTCTTACCGGCTTTCTCTTTCCGATTTGTGCCTGGGGAAAGACGTCTTGAAATTGGTACAGGCAGGTGTCTGTTCATTCAAAATTGAAGGAAGGATGCGTTCAGCCGCTTATGTGGGCAGCTCGGTAAAATATTACAGGGATATTCTTGACAAAAATACGGGGGAGGAAAAAGCGGATTATTCCGATCTTATGAGATCCTTTAACCGCGGCGGATTCACGCGCGGATATGTGTATGGTCAGGATCCGAACCTGATTTCATCCGATATTCAAGGGCATGCGGGTGAGAAGATAGGGGAAATTTCGTCAATTCAAAATAATGTAAAATTCACATATGTTCGGTCGAATTATAAGCCCGAGGATGGGGACGGGTTCAAGGTGATCCGCCGCGGTCAGGAAGAGATAGGCGGAGGCGTATGGAGAAGTTTTTATCCGCAGCTGAAGGACGGATTCTGTCTGATCAAAAATGCGGCTTTCCGGGCAGGCGATTGGGTATGTCTGACTTTGGACAAGCGTTTGGAGGATCGCGTATCCGCTCGCCGAAAGAAGATAAAACTTTCCGTCGAAGGTTTCTTTTGTGTCGGGAAAGCTCCCGAAATCCGCATTCGCGGTGCGTTCGGTGAAAAAATATTTGAGGCGGATTTTTTAGCGCAGGAAGCCCAATCGAGACCTTTTACCGAAAAAGATTTTTCAGAATGTTTTATGAAAACGGATGAATACCCGTTTGAAGTAAAAGCATCGGCGCTAATAAAAGGGGAACTTTTTATTGTCAAATCGCAACTGAATGCTTTGCGCCGAAACGTTTTCAGGCAGGTGTTTTTGTATTTATCCGCTACGCATCCGACGCTTGAAGAACGAAAGATCCCGGCTCCGATTGTAAATAAAAAGACGGAGAAGGGGCAATTATTGGCGGTTATCGATAACGATTTCACGTCTGCGGTTTACGAAAAAATCAAACCGGATTATATAATATTTAAACCGAATGACTATAATAACGAAGATGAATTAAGTAATTTTTTGAGGCTTGCAGAGTACTATGCCTGGCATAAACTGTTATATTTACCTGCATTTAGTGTTGGAATGGATTTAAATAGGATTTTAAAGATCGTCAAGGAATTCGACGGTGTTTATGCGGATGGCGTATTTGCTTTGGAATTTTGCCGAGAATTTTCGATCCCTTTGTTTGCCGGGACAGGTTTTAATCTTTTTAACAGTTGGAGTGCTTTTGCTTGTAAAAGCGAGGGCGTGACGGAAATAACACTTTCGAAAGAGTTATCGGATAAAGAGGCAGTATTTGCTGAGGAAACCGGCGCATTTTGTCTGTCGGGCGGTGGGATCAAGCTGATGGATTTGGGTCATTGTGTTTTTGGCAAGAGGTGTTCGACCTGCGATGAGCGTGCTTTGTATGAAATGACGGATGAGGAGGGGCGGACGTTCCCGCTCAGAAGGTATAAAAATTCATGTTGCCGTTTTGAAATATACAATTACGCTTTGTTGGCACATGAGCGGGAGGAAAGAGCGCTTTATGATTTCACGGCACTAAGCAATTCGGAAAAAGAAAACTTTCTTTCAGATTCTGATGTAAAATCAGATGTGGCAGGATTTACTTCCGGTGCTGCGAAACGAGGGATAAAATAACAATTAAATCCGGAAATTTCATTTATAAGTACGGATTAAATTATTTCGATTTATCATAAAAGACGGTGGGCGGAATGGATAAGAAAACGATCGAAAAACTTGAATTGAATAAGATATTGGCATCGATCGCTTTATTTGCGGTTTTACCGCATACAAAGCGGGGGCTCGTTGAGGAAGAGCCTTGCACGGAACTTTCTCAGGTAAAAAAACTTTTGGATCTTACGTCAGAGGCGGACGATGCGCTGTTTCATGCGGGGGTGGGAAGGATCGAAGAATTCCCCGAGATTTCAGATGAGCTTGAGCGTTCGGCAAAGGGTTCTACGCTTTCCTGCAAAGAGTTGTTGGGGGTATCTTTGTTGTTGCGTTCGGCGCGCGTAGCGTATCGCTCGATAAAGACTTTGCCGCAGGCGCCCTTGTTGAGTGAGCTCGCGGATGGTATTTATTTTGATGAATCACTGGAGCGGGATATTACGGATAAGATTTTGTCGGAAGACGAGGTCAGCGATTATGCGAGCGATGATCTGTACAATATCCGCCGCTCCATTCGTTCTCTGAACGAAAAGGTTCGGAATAAGCTGTCGGAGTATCTTAGCGGAGAAGGTTCAAAATTTCTGCAGGAAGGAATTGTAACGATGCGCGATAATCGGTATGTTTTACCGGTTCGCGCTGAATATAAAACCCGAATCCGAGGTTTTGTGCACGATCGTTCTGCCAGCGGCGCCACATTTTTTATTGAGCCGGAGCAGATTCTGGAAATGAACAACGAATTGAGAGAACTTGCCGCGGCGGAAAAGGAAGAGATCGAACGTATTTTGGCGCAGCTTTCGCATCGTGTCGGGTCAATGGCGGATCAATTGGCTGTGGATATCGAAAGATTGAGTGATATTGATCGGGCGTATGCAAAAGCGGAATTTTCTTATAAGAATAAATGTATTCGGCCGTCCATCAATAACTGCGGCATAATAGATATTAGTAAGGGCAGGCATCCGCTTTTGGATCCGAAAATTGCGGTGCCCGTATCGGTGGCATTAGGCAGGGATTATAAAATTTTGCTTGTTTCCGGGCCGAATACGGGAGGCAAAACGGTAACATTAAAGATGTGCGGGCTTTTTTGCATGATGGCGGCATGCGGAATATTTATTCCGGCGGCACAGGGGAGCGAGGTTTCTGTATTCGAAAAAATATTCTGCGACATAGGCGATGCGCAGTCGATTGAAGAAAATCTCTCAACGTTTTCATCGCATATCAAAAATATTATTGAAATAACGCAGTCTGCGGATTCGAAGAGCCTTGTTCTGATCGATGAACTTGGCGGAGGAACGGATCCGGACGAAGGCCAAGCGATCGCGAAAGCGGTGATCGGGTATTTGCTCAAACAAGGCTGCAGCGGCATTGTTACGACGCATTACACGGCGTTAAAAGAGTATGCGTATGAACAGAAAGGTATTGAGAACGCCAGCATGGAATTTGATATGAACACGCTTCAGCCGTTGTACCGTGTCAGCCTCGGGGTGCCCGGGAGCAGCAATGCGATCGCAATTTCGCGCAGGCTGGGACTTCCTGAGGAGATTTTGGAAAACGCTGTGGCGAATCTTTCGGAGGGCGGGCGCCAGTTTGAAAATATTTTAAGGGCTGCGGAGCAAAGCAAGATCGAAGCGGACGAAGCGAAAAAAGAAGCGGAAGCATTCAAAGCGGAATGGAAAGAAAAACTTGCCGAAGTGAATGCAGAGCGCGATAAATTAAAAAAAGAACGGGAAAAACTTTTTCTGAATGCGCGTGTCGAAAGCCGAAGGATCGTCAATGAGCGTACGGAGCAGGCGGAAGAACTGCTGGCGCAAATGGAAGAAATAGCGCATAAAAGGGAACTGACAGAGTCCGATCTGATTCGCGCGCGTACGTTAAAAAACAGGCTTGCGGACAAAGCATATTTATCGGAGGCGGAATCGGAGGAGCCCAAGGGCACTGTAAATGCGGACTTTGCCCGCTTAAAGGCTGGGGACCGTGTATTTGTCGGGGTGATGCAATCGGCGGGGGGAATCTTGTCGTTGAACCAGAAGAAAAAAGAGGCGGAAGTTCAGGTCGGAAACATGCGGCTGAATGTAAAGGCTTCTGATTTGTATGAAATGAGCCCTGTTGTGAAAAAACAGAAAAATACTCAAAGGGATCGCATACAGGTCGTTCGGAAAATTGA
>USSJ01000159.1 GCA_900557285.1 uncultured Clostridia bacterium
CGATTCAGTTGAGAAAGATTAATTTTTCAGGAGATTTTACAATGAAAAAAGTATTAGGTATTTTGCTTGGTCTGGCAACTGTCTTTTCTTCCTGTGTTTTTGCCGCGGGATGTTCTGCGGATGATACGATCATCGTGCAGACGAATGCATTTTTTGCACCGTTTGAGTACTATGACAGTTCAGAAATCGTCGGTGTTGATGTGGATATCATGAACAAGGTCGGCGAAAAGATGGGTAAGAAGGTAAAGTTCCAGGACGGAGATTTTGCAATCATAATCGATACGGTGAGCCAGGGTAAAACCGCAGATGTCGGGGCGGCAGGTATTACGATTACGGATGAACGTAAAGAAAAAGTAGATTTTTCGATTCCTTATTATACTTCGGTACAGTACGTGATCTGGGATGAAGCAAATACGGATTTCACGACGTCCAAAGCGGCGGACGGAACGACGGATGTTGTTTTCTGGGATACACTGAAAGGGAAAAAGATCGGCGTGCAGTTGGATACGACCGGGAATTTGTATGTTCAAGGTGAAATTGACGGCGAGGATTTTGATGGCGTTTTGAAGGGCAGCGGTGCTGAGTGCAAGCCTTATGACAACGCACAGATGGCGGTGGAAGCGATCTATGGATCCGATGCGTTGGATTGTGTTGTCGTAGACGAACTTCCCGCGCAGTATCTGGTTAACAATACGAAGGGTCATTCTTTGAAGTGTGCGGCTTTGTATTATGATGCAGAAACGGCAACTTCCGAACAGTATGCGATCTGTGTAACGCCCGGAAAAACCGAACTTTTGAATGCGATCAATGAAGTACTTGAAGAAATGATCAAAAATGGTGAAATTGACGCATTGGTTTCCAAACATCTGGGATTGGAATAAAAATTAAAAATAAAATGCTACGAAAAGAAAGGCAAGGCATCTGCCTTGCCTTTCTTAGTTGCGAGGAAATATGTTATTTTTTCAACAATTGTGGGAAGTGGTATCCACTTCAAAATATATATTATTGATATTGCAAGGTTTTCGCACTACGCTTATTATCGCGGTAGGGGCTTCTGTTTTGGGGCTTGTGCTGGGGATCATTGTTGCCGTCGTGAAGATCGCGGCGCAAAAGAATAAAAAAGGAATGGCGATACCTTTGTTCATATGCAATTTATATGTTTCTGTCATTCGCGGAACACCTGTTGCATTGCAGTTATTTATCATGGCATTTGCGATTTTTGCGATCCGCGGTTTTCCTTTGGAATTGACTGCGGTATTGACATTCGGCATTAATTCCGGTGCTTATGTGGCGGAGAGCTTGCGGGGCGGAATACAGTCGGTTGACGCAGGACAGGAAGAAGCGGCCCGTTCTTTGGGATTAAGCGGTATGCAGAGTATGATGTCGATCATCATTCCGCAGGCGATCAAAAACGTTATTCCCGCGATTGGCAATGAGTTGATCGCTTTGTTGAAAGAAACATCTATTGTCAGCATGGTCGGCATTGTAGATCTGACGTTTGCGGCAAAAATCATCGGTGCAGGGAATGAAATGGCTACGTATCTGGCCCCGATGGTTGTTGTTGCGCTGTTTTATTTGGCAGTTGTTTATTTGCTTATATTCGGGATTCGTGCCATCGAGCGCAAGATGAAGCAGAGCGAACAGCATGTCGATGAGAGAAAAGCAGAAAAGTGTCGTATCCGTATGGAAAAGCGGTTAAAAGCTATCGACGAAAATTACGAAAAAATTTGTGCGCGGAAGGGTTTTTAAAATGCTGGAAAACGCAACGAAAAATAATGAAGTTTTATTGGAAGTGGAAGGCCTGAAAAAAAATTTCGGCAAAAACGAAGTGCTGTCCGGGATTGACGCAAAAATCCTGCGCGGCGAGAAAATAGCCGTCATCGGTCCGTCCGGAAGCGGGAAGTCCACTTTTTTACGTTGCCTGAATCTGTTGGAACAGCCAACGGAAGGGGAAATATATTTTGAAGGCGAAAGCATTATTCATACGAAAAAGCTCAATGAGTTTCGTCAGAAAATGGGCATGGTCTTTCAGCATTTTAATTTGTTTAACAACCTGACAGTGTTGGAAAATATTATGTTTGCGCCTGTCAAAATCGGAAAAGTACAATTAAAAAAGCGGAAGGCAGCATTACGCAGACTGAAAATACGCCAATTTTTCGGGAAAGATATGGAACAATCGATCGAAATCAATACGAGCGTCGCTCAGATCCAGAAAGAAGCGAAAGATCAGGCGTTGGCTTTGTTGGAACGCATCGGATTGGCCGATAAAGCGAGTGCATACCCCTCCACGTTGTCGGGAGGACAGCGTCAGCGTATCGCGATCGTGCGCGCTCTGGCGATGAATCCGAAAGTAATGCTGTTCGACGAACCTACCAGCGCTCTCGACCCGGAAATGGTCGGAGAAGTTTTGCAGCTGATCAAGGAACTTGCGGATGAAGGCATGACGATGGTGATCGTCACGCATGAAATGGGCTTTGCCCGCGAGGTGGCAACGCGCGTATTTTTCATGGACGGAGGCAAGATCCAGGAGCAGGGTACGCCCGCACAGATTTTCGGTTCGCCGCAAAATCCGCGCCTGAAAGATTTTCTTTCCAAAGCGCTTTGATCAAATCAATCGGGATTCACCGCGCCGAAATTTTTCGGCGCGGTAATTTTTTTGGAATAACCGCCCGCGTGCGGCAATTATTTTTCGCGCGCGCGGGCGGGAAAGATTGTATTCATTTGCAAAACGAACGCTCATAAGAACTTACGAAAGGAGGCGCTGCAACGGCAGCGCCTCCTTTCGTAATGTTTTTTGTGTTGCGGCAAATTATTGAAAGGGATCAGTCATGATCGTTGTGGCGGCGTTCGCATTCGAACCTTCCGCCGCCCGCGGTTTCGTAGACATAGACAGTGTTGCCGTTTTCATCAGTCCCTATGGTTACGAAATAAACCTGTTTGGATTCGCGTGAGCCGACCGTAATCCGGATAGCGTTTTTCTTATCGG
Organism: uncultured Clostridia bacterium; assembly: GCA_900557285.1. GTDB lineage: Bacteria > Bacillota > Clostridia > Christensenellales > Borkfalkiaceae > Borkfalkia. Next base: position 2,987 of record USSJ01000159.1, read on the forward strand.
TTTCCTGTTCGAAATAGAATATCTGAGATTCGGATCCTTTGGACAGTTTGAATTCGATTTCCGTTTCATCCCGTTCCTGTTCCAGTTTGAAGGTGCTTTTTTCGGTTACCGATCCGTTTTCGGAGATGATATAGCTGTATTCTTCTTCGCGCTCGTTGATTTCGTTTTCCGATTCCTGTTCCACGCGCATGAATTTGTTTTCGCCGAGCGTTACGGTAAACTGCGTCTTGCTTTCCGATTCATTGCCTTCGGTTTCCGTTTCCGTTCTGCCGTCGAAAGCATAGTCGGTTCCGTCGATCACGAGCACGCCTGCAATGTTTGCCCTGGTTTCCGTTTCGTTCTCGTCGTCCCGATCATCATGACGATCGTCAAAATCATCGTGATCGTCATCATCGTCGTGGCCTTCGCGTCTTGCGTTCGATCCGTTTTGTTCGCCGTACTGATTGTTTGCACCGCCTTCTGATTTTACGGTTTTATCTGTTTCGTTGTAATACATTTCGTAGCTGATGGATTCTCCGGTGATGTCCGTGTAACTCACAACGGCTTTGATTGCATATTCGGCGCGATCGGAAGTTTCGTATTTTGTTCCGAACGAGCCGTCGCTGAGCAGACTTTCCACAAGCATCATGTAATTGTTGAGAGAAGAGATCGTATCTTCGTCCGTTACGACGCTGTTACTGACCGCCAGTGCTTTGGCGCTTGCGGTTTGTGCCGCGCTGCCGCCGTTCATGGCGGAAATGATCGTTCCTGCCGAAGCGGCGCTGAAGCTGTAAGACTGCGCCGCGGTTGTGGGGCGTTCAAACGTTTCGTTTTTTAAGCTGTTTGCGCCGTCGCATGCTGCGAATCCCAGCGAAAGAGCCAGTGTGGTGACCGTTGCCAGACCTGCCATTATAATTTTTTTCATCTTTTTTCTCCTTCTATTTAAAATTGGGTTTGGGTTTTGCGCTTGCCCT
>USSJ01000160.1 GCA_900557285.1 uncultured Clostridia bacterium
CTTTTTCGGAGTGGGTTTCTCAGCTTCGGGAGCATCCTTCGGTTCATCGGTCTTATCAGACCCGCAGAACAGATCGCGCAGTGAATCAGAAATGCCGATCAGGATTTCGCCGCAGTGCCGAAGCTCTTCAATCTCCGCCGCAAGTTGACTCATTTTTGACATCGGTTTTACCTCCTTCCTTGACCTCACTGATGTTCACGGATTCGACTGTCTGTCCGGGAGAGAGGAGATAAACCTGCGTGTAATCCCCGAAGAGGAATTTCACGAGTCGTTCGGGTAGTCTCCTGATTGCGCCTCGCAGGACCGTAGCCTTTCTGCCGTTCGGATCAGTGACGTTGATGGTGATTTTGTGCTTCATTGCCATTCGGTCACCTCGCTTTCCGTAAGGGCTTCTGCCTTACAAGTCACAGTCAAAGAAAAAGGGCGGGATTTTAACCCCGCCCGAAAAAAGTCACGTTTTTTTCTTTCTGCTCTTCGATGCGCTCCAGCGCCTTTTTCAGATGCTTATTAATGTTCGGAATGCTTGTCCCCAGGAGATCTGCCGCTTCGGTCTGGGTGTATCCTTCGAGCCTGACCAGTCGGTAGACATCCCGCTGGATGTCGGTCAGAAACCAGAGAATGCGCCGTATCATCTCATCCTCGGTCTCGTCTTCAAAATCCGGCATCGCTGCGGTCTCGGCAAGAACCCGGCTCTTGTCTGTGCCGTCTTCGTCGTCATCGCCTGCGATGTAGTCAAAGGAGATGTTCCAGTTTGCAGGGTACCGTTCACCGGGGTGCGCTGCCTCCCACTCCTTTTTTGCCGCTTTCTTCGTCGTCTTCTTTGCCGCAGGTTTTTCTTCGCTGTCCGCTTTCTTCGTCGTCTTCTTTGCCGCGGGTTTTTCTTCGCTGTCCGCTTTCTTCGCCGTCTTCTTTGCCGCAGGCTTATCTTCACTGTCCGCTTTCTTTGCCGTCTTCTTGGCTGCGGGTTTCTTTTCTTCCGCGTCCGACGTCATGTTGTTGTTCTCTTTCAGGAAAGCAAACAGCTTGTTGATGACGATGTCGTTGCCGATGTATTCGCGCTGAGAAGCGTCCACGTCTTTCTTATACTCTTCCAAAGACTTGTTCGCAGCTTTTGCAAACTCTTCGAGTTTTGCGTCGATCTCCGCGTCTTCCGCCTTGATGTTCTCTTCACGGATGATCTTATCGATGACCAACTGGCTCTTGACGGTATCCGTCGCCTGCGCACGATAGCCTTCGCGGAAAGTTTTAAGATCCGTTCCCATATACTTGAGATAATCCGCAAGTTTCATTCCGCCGTACTGCATACCGAGGCGATACTCCATGTTGCGCATCATCATATCCATCTGATTCTCGATCATTGCGTCGGGGATCTCCACTTCCGCGTTGTCGGTGATGGCTTTTACGATATTGTTTTCCGTTTCGGAATCGCCCTTTTCTTTAGCCTGTTTTTCAAGGCGTTCGCGCGTTTCTTTCTTATACGCGTCCACGCTTTCCGCACCCGCTGCGTCTTTGATGAACTCGTCGTTGATCTCAGGCAGTTCTTTCTTTTCCAGCTTGTTCAGCTTGACAGCAAACACGGCGTCTTTCCCTTTGAGGTTTTCCGCCTGATAGTTTTCGGGGAATTTCACGTTGATATCCTTTTCCTCGCCAACCTTCATGCCGATGACCTGATCTTCAAATCCCGGAATAAAAGAATTGCTGCCAAGTACGAGCGGATAATTCTCGCTTGTGCCGCCTTCAAACTTTTCACCGTCCACGCTGCCGGAAAAATCGATGGTAGCCGTATCGCCCTTTTCCGCCGCACGGCCTTCCACCGCCACAAGACGGCTGTTGCGCTCCTGCAGGCGTTTGAGTTCGGACTCCACGTCCTCATCCTTTACATTATACTCAACTTTTTTGATGTTTATACCCTTGTAATCGCCCAATTTCACGTCGGGCTTTACGGGAGCCACCGCGACGAGCACCGCGCCGTTTTCGCTGATGTCCTCCACGGAAAGCTGCGGCTGACCGACTACGGTAAAGTTGTCTTTCTCCTTTTCAACGATATCATAATAATGATCGGAGAAGAGATTGTTCAGCGCATCTTCATAGAAAACTCCCTTCCCGTAATTCAGCTCGATAACGTGTCTGGGAGCTTTGCCCTTGCGGAATCCGTTGACAAAATATTTCCCGCGCGTCTGTTCATACGCTTTCTGATTTGCGGCCTCCCACTCGTTTTTGTCAAACGTCATGGTGATTTTCACTGTGCTCTTCTCGGAAGATTCGGTTTTGTATTTCATAAAAACTTCTCCTGCTATAAATTGCCTTTTTACTCGTTATAGTATTTTAGCACAAAGCAAACGTTTTGCAAAGCGTTTTTATGCAAATGATTTACTTTTTTTGGCGAATACGCTATAATAAACAGAGCAAACGGCAAAACAGCGGTATTTTCCGGATCAAACGCCGTCTGCGAAAAGGAGCAGATCATGCCTCAGGACGCCTTTACGCTGCGCCACATCGCGCGAGAACTCGACGAACAGCTGCGCGGCGGAAAAGTCAATAAAATCATCCAGCCGTCGCGCGACGAGATCGACATCTTGCTGTATGCGGGCGGAAAGACAAAAAAGCTCGTACTCAACACGAACGCATCCTTTGCGCGCGCCATCCTTTCGGATATTCCGCGCACCGCGCCCGACGTGGCGCCCAATTTCTGCATGCTTCTGCGAAAATATATCACGGGAGCACAGCTCCTTTCCGTCGCGCAATGCGGTTTCGAGCGGATCCTCGCATTCACTTTCGACTGCTGCGGCGAATTTTCCAGGGCAACGCGCATCCTTTACGCCGAGATCATGGGGAAATACTCCAACCTGATCCTCACGGAAAACGGGATGATTGCCGGGGCGCTGAAAATTTCCTCTCTGCAGGAAAATTTCAAGCGTGCGCTTTTCCCGGGCGTCAAATACCTGCCCCCCGAGCCGCAGGACAAAGCAGACCCTTCCGACGAAACAAAACTCTGCGAACGATTGTCGGCTTTTCAGGGCGGCGATTTTGCGGAATTTCTGTTTAGCAATATTTCGGGGCTTGCCCTTCCGACCTGCCGCATCCTCGCTCAAAAGCTCGAAGATCCTGACCGACCTTTCGGAGATAACGTTGCAAAAACGGCACAACGTATCCGGGAATTTATATTCTCAGACGAAGTTTCCCCTGCCTTGGAACGGGTGAACGGAGAAGCCAAAGATTTTCACGCGCGCTATGAGGGAGAACCGACCGTCTGCGCCGCCGCCGACACCTACTATACCGAACGCGAAACAAAGCGCGATTTCAACGAAAAGAAACGCAAGCTGGACAGCCTTCTGCAGGCGCGCCGCAAGAAGGAGGAGAAAAAGCTCGCCCTCTTGCGCGAACGCGAAAACAGCTGCGCGGATATGGAAAAAAACCGAATTTACGGCGAACTTATCACGTCGAACCTGTACGCGCTCCGCAAAGGCATGGAAGGCTGCGAAGTTGTCAATTATTACGACGAAAATGCGGCGACTGTCCGTATAGCGTTGGACAAAACGCTTACGCCTGCACAGAACGCACAGAAATATTATAAAAAATACAACAAACAAAAGCGTACGCTTGCGGCGGTCGCGCCGCAGAAAGCGGAAGCGGAATCCGACCTCGATTACACGGAAAGCATGCTTTCCGCTTTGTCCCGCGCGGAAAATACGCTGGATTTGACGGAAATCGAACAGGAACTGCGCGATACGGGAATTTTGCCGCCCGAAAAGAAAAAGTTAAAAAATGCGCCCGTCGTCCCCTTCCGAGTCTTTGCGATAGGCAAATTCCGCATTTTTGCAGGGCGGAACAACGTTCAGAACGACAGGCTCCTGCGCGAAGCCGCCCCCGACGATGTATGGCTGCATACACAGAAATACCACAGTTCGCACGTGCT
>USSJ01000161.1 GCA_900557285.1 uncultured Clostridia bacterium
GTGTGCAGGTGGACTTTTGTCGCGGGTTTGAGCTCCTTTTTGAGCCTGGACACGAGATCGTACGCGGTGTACGGAAGCAACAGGTTCGCCATGTCCTTGATGCAAACGTTGTCCGCGCCCATGCTCTCGAGCTGTTTCGCGAGTTTGACGAAATATTCGGTCGTGTGCACGGGGCTTGTCGTATAACTGATCGCCGCCTCGCAGACGCCGCCGTATTTTTTGATCGCCTTCATCGACGTTTCCAAATTGCGCGGATCGTTCAACGCATCAAACACACGAACAACCTTCACGCCGTTTTCGATCGATTTCGCCACGAACTTCTCCACAACGTCATCCGAATAATGACGGTACCCCAAAAGGTTCTGCCCGCGCAGAAGCATCTGGATCGGCGTCTTTTTCAAATGTTTACGCAACGTGCGCAGTCTTTCCCACGGATCCTCGTTCAGGAAACGCAGACATGAATCAAAAGTTGCTCCGCCCCACGCCTCCAGGGAATAATATCCGATATCATCCAACTGCTCCAAAACCGGAAGCATTTCATCCAAACGCATACGCGTCGCCGCTTGCGATTGGTGCGCATCACGCAATATCGTATCGGTAATCAATACCTTTTTGTTCGCTTTATTTGCCATCGCTTTTCTCCAAAATTAAATCGTTCACAGCGGATCTGAAACCCGGATCCGCATTCCATACTCCGCTTATCAGCCGCCGAAACAAGCCAGCAAAAATCCTGCCGCTACGGCAGACCCGATCACGCCCGCTACGTTCGGCCCCATCGCGTGCATCAGCAAATGGTTGCTCGGATCGCTCTCGCGCCCGACATCTTCCGATATACGCGCCGCCATCGGCACCGCCGAAACACCCGCCGAACCGATCAGAGGATTGATCTTTCCGCCGCTGAGTTTGTTCATCAGCTTCGCCATCAGCAATCCGCCGACCGTTCCGAAACAGAACGCAACCAAGCCCAACAGAATAATGTACAACGTCTGCAACTGCAGGAACGTCGTTCCCAACGCCTTGCACCCGACCGAAACACCCAAAAAGATCGTGATCGTATTCATCAATCCGTTCTGCGCCTGTGAGGACAATCTGTCCACCACGCCGCTCTCTTTCATCAGGTTGCCGAGCATCAGCATACCAAGCAAAGGAATTGCATCCGGCAAAAGCAACCCCACAACCAACGTAACAAGGATCGGGAAAATGATCTTTTCGATCTTCGTCACTTCTCTGAGCTGTTTCATCTTGATCGCGCGCTCTTTCTTGGTCGTGCAAAGTTTCATGATCGGCTTTTGGATGATCGGGATCAGCGCCATATATGAATACGCCGCAATCGCGATCGTCGACAAAAGATCTTCGTTCGTGAACTTCGAAAGCGCCTGCGTCAGATAGATTGCCGTAGGACCGTCCGCTCCGCCGATAATACCGATGGACGCCGCTGCCGCAGCATCAAATCCCAGCAAAATCGCTCCGATAAACGTCAAAAATACGCCCAGCTGCGCTGCCGCTCCGATCAGCATACTCTTCGGGTTCGCGATCAGCGGCCCGAAATCCGTCATCGCCCCGATCCCCAAAAAGATCAGCGGCGGATAAATCACTTTATCCACACCGATGTACAGATACCGCAACAGTCCCCAGCTTTCACTGTCCGTCCCTTCGTTGCTGATCCAGAGCACCTCCCTCGCTCCCGGTATGTTGATCAGAAACATACCGAATGCAATCGGCAGCAACAGAAGCGGTTCAAACTTCTTTACAATTGCAAGATACATCAAAACAAAGGAAACTGCGATCATGACATAGTTCTGCCAATCGCTTTGGAAAAGCCCCGATGATTCCCATAAGTTTTGAAACATCTCGCCGATATTTACAAGTAAATTCGCCTGCATTTGCACCACCTGTATCAGCCGATCACGGCAAGCAAAGCATTCGTTTCAACGTTGTTCCCGACTGCCGTCTTAAAGGAAACTTTTCCGTCGCAAGGCGCCGTAATGTCATTGTCCATCTTCATGGCTTCCAACACAAGGATCGCCTGGTCTTTCTTTACCGTATCCCCTTCTTTTACAAGGAATTTTTTGATCAGCCCCGGGAAAGGAGAAACAACTTTCTCGCCCGTTACCGCCGCGGGCGCTGCCGCAACTTTCGCCGCCGGTGCCGCCACTGGTGCCGCCGCAACCGTGTTTACGACCGTCTCGTCTGCGCCGATCTCTTCTACGCCGACTTCATAACTTTTACCATCAATAGTAACGACAAATTTACGCATTTTTGTTTTCTCCTTATAATCTCTTGATTCTCTTTACTTTGAATTCACATTTACTGCTTTCGCCTTCATAATATGCCGCAATCGCCGCAACGATCGCAAGACGTACTTCCACGGGAATTTCTCCGTCCGCCCCTTCAGTAACGACGGCCTGCGCCCCGCTTTCTTCCGCCTTCCCTTTGGCTTTCTTTCCCACGCCCTGACGTACCGACTTTATGATCTTACCGTACGCCCACACAAAAAAGATCAGAATGATGATCCCCAGAAACGTTACCGCAAAACCCAACAAAGCATACACCAACGCCTCGCCGATGTTCAGCCATGTGATCGGAAATCCGTCATCCGAAACCTGAGGACGCTCCGCCAATAAATTCATCAATGGCATCAATAACGCTGTCATATACGCCTCACTTTAAAAGCATCTGCAGCGACGCCACAAGATATTGCTTTACATACTGCGGTTCAATGATATTGTCAATGTATCCGTTCTTCGCCGCATTGACAGGGTCCGAATTTTCTTCCGAATACTTCGCCGCAAGTTTCGCTTTGTCCGCTTTCTTCTCTCCCGAAAACTCGATCTCCGCTCCCTTCTCACCGTCAAAAAGCGCTATCTTTGCATCGGCAAACGCATAACTGTAATCAAACCCTGCCGACTTCGCCGCCAGCAGCGTATAGCCCAGCCCGATGGCACTGCCGTAAACCACGCTGATCTTTGCATTGTCCAGAAGATCATACGTCTCAAACAGCTTGAATATATTTTTCATGACAAGACTGTTCTGCGTTTCCAGATCCGCACGGATCCCCTGCGCATTCACAAAACTTACGAACGGCAGATTGTAATATGCCGCAAATTCCGTAAACGCCGTGATCTTCGCCACGTTGTTTTCGTTCAAACTGACAGGCTCTTCGCCGCCCGTTACGATCGCAGCAACCGAAATGCCGCCTACACGTCCCAGTACGCAGCGTACTTCCCCGGAACAATTCTTGCCGACTTCCACAAACGTATCTTTATCAAATACCGCCGCAATCAGCGCGTCAGCACTGCATTTTTGATTGAGCGCAGGAAATGCCGCGTTCAGGTCCGCTCCGTTTTCCACGACCACAGAACTGAAATCCGGCAAGACGTCCATGATTTTTGCGAGCGTTTCCCGTACCTGCGCCATGCTGTCCGCTTCAAACGAAACAAGATTCGTCTTGTCGAGCGCTTTCGCTCCGCCTACTGCTTCTTTCGCCAGGTTTTTCCCGCTCTTTGCGGAAATCACCAGCGGACTGTCCGCCGCAAGCACTCCGTTTTTCAGGAAAAACGTGAAATCCGCACACGCCGCAAGCAATGCGCTCTGACCGTACACTTCTCCGTTTACCACCGCAAACTGCGGCACCACTCCGTGCAGTTTGGCAGCTTTGCTCAAAAGTTTCGCAATTCCTTCCAATACCGTAACGCCTTCACCGATCTGTACGCCGAGGCTATTCAGAATGTATACGACCGGCGTGGAATTCTTTTCCGCAAGGTCAAGGCATTTGAGAATTTTTTCACAATTTCTTCAGCAATATAATTTGATGATTTCTTACAACGGAGAACGATTTGACCAGCCCTATCTGGAAGCACGAT
>USSJ01000162.1 GCA_900557285.1 uncultured Clostridia bacterium
CTATACTCGTTACACTGTCTGGGATAGTGACACTCTTTAGACTTGTGCAGTAATAAAAAGTATTCCTCTCAATACTCTTTACTCCGTTCGGAATTGTAACCTGTATCAAACTACTACAATTATAAAAAGCTCCTGCTCCAATGCTCCTTACACTATCCGGGATTGTTATATTACTTAACTTTTCACACCCATTAAAAGCTTCTTCACCTATTTCTTTTACAGTACCCGGAATGGCAATATGTATCAAATTGTGGCAATAAGCAAACGCATTCCTATCAATGCTCGTCACTCCTTCTGGAATAATAACTTCCTTTTTACCAGAAAAACGATTCCTATACTTTTTCAATACCCCGTTTTCAATCACGAAATCTTCATTTTTTTGCTCAATAATCGGTGTCCGCGCTGCTTTTATTGTGCTCTGCAACTTCGCGGCTGTTTTGGTGACAGTTTTGATGCTTTGATTAATCTCTGTAACCGCTGGAGAGGTGGTCGATTTAAGCTTCGCCAACTCCTCCTGCATGGCCGCGAGCTGCGCCATCATTTCCTGCATTTTTTGCACGTTCTCTTGCTCCGCCTTGCGCTTTTCCTCCTCTGCAAGGCGGAGTTCTTTCTCCCTATTCTGCTCCGCTCCTTCATTGTTACGGAAAACCCGCTCCAGCGCAGACAAAACGGCAGGGTATGCCGAAATGCCGTATTCAATGCCCTGAATACGGCGCAGGCCCTGCGGCAACTCTTTGGGATTGAACCCTTCATACAATACTAGCAAAGAATCTTTCTCTTTTTTGCCAGATTTTATCGCGCGCAGGTACCTCTGCCACTCGTTCTGTACCCACGTCGAAGAAAAATATTCCTTTCTGCTGCCGTACACGATAAGCGCCTTCGCCTTGTCGAGCGCGTTGAAAATATACGGCTCGCTGCCCTTTCCGCCGACTCCGTCCGTGATCAACGTCACAGGGCTGAAAAATACGCGGTACCCTTTATCCTTGAGAAGATCGTATAGTTTATGCATCTCGCGGGCGTCGCGCGTTTCGCTGCCATCCGAATCGTTTGACGCCTTGAAGCTGATGAACACGTCGTAATTGTACTTTTGCGCCTCTGCACGCCACTCCTTTGCGACGCGCGCGATGTACTCCGCCATCTTTTCGTAGCTTTGGCGAAGTTCGGGAGTTTCGGCAAGGGCAACCGCCTTTTTATATTCGTCCGTATTGCGGAAATCTTCGTATGTACTCTTATAGCAGGACGGAACGGCTTTGCCGCTCAAGTCCTGCTCGAACTTGATGCCGAATTATGCGCGCACCAGACCCCAATACCCCGCGCTCCAATCGGGGTACTTTTGCACGATGAGACCGAATTCGCTCTCCGCCTCGTCAAACCGCGGACAATCTAATTGCAAATTCCGCTCTGCATCTTCAAACGCGTTCAGCTTGCGGAAGTATGCGTTTATCTCCTCTTTCGACATCAAGTCGTCAATGCGGTACTCGGTATCGCAACACACGCATTTATAATACGTTCCGCAGTTTTTCAACGCCCCGCCGCATACCTGACAGATATTCGCTTTCAGTCCCATCGTTTTGCTCCCGTAAAGTATTTACCCGTTCTGTTCTTTCCACTCGCGCAGCTTTTGCATGTCCTTTTCCTGCACGGAGGAGGTGATCTTCTTCAACGCATTGTCGAAATCTTCCTGCAAGATCTCCTTGATGCCCGTCTTTGCGCTGCGCAGGGCGGAAAGCTCCTGCACCTCGTCCAAAAGGTTCGCCATATCCGCGCCGTTGAAGCCCTCCGTCTTTTCGACGATCTGCGCGGCGTCGATATTGCCGACGAGCACTTTGCCCGTCTGCAAAATTTTGTTCAGCCGCATTTCCAGCATATACTGTCTTGCGGGGGCATCGGGCAACCCCACATAGATGCGCGTACCGAACCTGCCCGGGCGGATAAAGGCGGGGTCGATGTCCCACGGTTTATTCGTCGCCGCGATCAAAAACAAAATTTTATCGTTCTGCTCGCCGTATGCCTCCATGCCCTGTATCTGGCGCAAAAGCTCGCTGCGCAGCTGCCGCGCTCCCTGCGCGTGCGTGCTGGCGGGACAGATCGACTCGATTTCATCGAAAAACAAAACGGCGCACGGAAAACTGCGCGCTTCCTTGAAGAGCGCCACCGCCGCCTTTTCGGAATTGCCGACGCCCTGCATAACGAGGTCAGACGGGCCGAGCGAACAGAATTTTGCCCCGATTTCGTGCGCGATCGCCGCAGCGATCATCGTTTTGCCCGTTCCGGGCGGGCCGTACAGCAAAAGTCCGCCGCCGTTCTTTTTGACGTAGCCCTCATACAATTCGGGATTTTTAAGCGGCAGAAGCACCTTGCGCATCACCGCCTCTTTTACGTCGGCAAGCCCCGCCACGTCGTCGAAGGAGATCTTCGGCAGGTCGTCCCACGCAAAGCGGTACCCGCTCGTATCTTCTTTGCCGTACGCCTTTCCCCTGCCATTTTTGGAGTGCAGAAGCCCCTTCAGCTCGTCCAATGTCGGCTCGTCGCTCTCCGGCACATCGTCGGCGTTCTCCGGCGCCTGTTCGGACGGCTGTTCCTCGGCTTTTTCTGAAGGCTCGTCGTTCCGTTCTTCCGCTTGAGCGTGTGTATCGGAGGCATTTTCCCGCATCGGCACGTCGGGCGCTTGCGGTGCTTTTGCGGGTGTAACTTTCAGCGTTCTGCCCGTCAGCTCACGATAAACGGCAGACGTGTCGCCCGTTGCGCGCAATTTTTTTGCCGCGGCGAGCAACTTCGCCGCCTTGTTTTCGCTGGCTGCGCGCGTTAAAAAATCTGCTTTGGAAATCTTTACGAGCAATTCCGCCGCATCCAACAATAGACGGGCAATCTCCGCGTTCGCCTCGCCCCTTTCCATTCCTTCGATTGCCTGCGCATACTTTTCGTTGCAGGCGTTTTTTAATTCCTGTATATCCATAGCCGTCAAATAATCCTGTTTTTCTCCGCTTCGATTTCGGCGGAAAGGTCGATCCCCGCCGCAGAGGGCATTTCGATGCCCGTCATTTTCGCACGCGCCGCATCGATCATGGGACGGACGGCGGCGACCTCCGCATCGCTGCGCACTTTGTTAGCGGGGTTGGAACGCTTCATCGCGCCCGCCATCGCCTTTTGCGAAATTTTTACGTTTTTCATATACTTGGCGATTTTTGCATTTGCCTTTTGTATCTTACGGATATCGGGCAGATTTGCCTTGCTGCCCGCCATCTTATCCAAAGCGTTCATCGCCATCGCCATACTCGTCGCGATGGAATTGGAAACGTTTATGATATCGAAATTCGCCTTTGTCTGTATGAGTCCGCTGATGGAATCGTTCAGGTCGATGAGCGCATTGACGGCAATATCGTATGTACCTGCATCGCCGTTGATCTCCGCTTCCGCAGCGATCTTCGCATATTCCTCGCGCTTCTTTTTCAGCTCTTCGATCTGCTCGGAAAAGACCTGCATCTGTTCTTCGCGCTCCATCTGCGCCTCTATTTCTTTTTCCTGCTTCGTCTTAAAGAACGCCATTGTTTTTTCCCTCCGCTTTTTCGGTATTTTCTTCGGCAAGAGCCGCATTTTTCAAATTTTCCTTTTCCCGCTGCTTGCGCATCAGTTCTTCTTTATAGGCGAGGGCATCCTCGCTGACGGCCGCCCCTCCGCTGTCCAAACCGAACACCTTACCGTCCATTGACGCCGTTCTGCCCGCGATCTCCTTGATGTCCGCATCCATGCGCTTTAAGATCGCGATCGCCTTATCCGGTTCGACGACGACCTTTTTCAGCTTTTCGATGTTCAGGAGCACCTTCGCCTTTGC
>USSJ01000163.1 GCA_900557285.1 uncultured Clostridia bacterium
ATTTTTTTCCGAATTCCGCCGATAAATATACCGCCGTTTTCGTCGCTTTCCTTTGCCCGCATAAAAAATTTCGCAATGCACAAACTTCGGGTATGTTCCGAAAAATTATTCTGATCGCTTTGATCGCAGTCTGCCTGGCGGCCGTGTTTCTCATCACCATGAGTTTTACAAATCAGCAGGATCATTCCCGCATCCGCCGCTTTTTATATGCCCCTCATGACTACCTTTCTTCTTCCGCCGACGGGAGCCTTTTTGATTCCCGCCAAATTCTCTCGTTCTGTCCGCAAAATGCAGAGTTCTATTCCGACTGATTCATATTCACGATACAAAAAAAGCCGCCGCGCAAATTTTGCGCGGCGGCTTTCGGTTCACTGCTTTTCTCGGCAACCGACTCATCCCGTGCCGATCAGCCGATATATTTATTCAAAAGTTCCATATTGTTCGCCGTAAAATCTTTCATTTCATCCGACGAAAGTTTTTTATAAGAAAGCATTGCCATATAATAGATCTGGTTTGCCACAAACTTCTGCTTGTCTGCATCCAAACCTGTAAACGCCTGCACCGCAGGGTTCGCCGTGTTGATCACGATCGTCATATCCCTGTCCGCATCTGCGCCGGCAAGCCCGTAAAATGCATTCATCTCACCGAAACGGCGCGAAAACTCCGACACGTTGATCACCGCAGGAATGTCTGCACTCTTGAATTTCTCCGCTTTTACCGCTATCGTCGTGTTTTTAAGAGCCGCTTTGAAGGCTTCCACAAGCGATTTGTTGTCTTCCGCATTGCTCTCTCCCTCTTTCAGTGCGCCGTCAATATCAGCATCGATCCGCAGGAATTTGTATTTGCCTGTTTCCTTGTATTCAAGGTAACTCACAAAGTGCGGATCGATAAACGTATCGCAGACGATCGCGTTCAAGCCCGCATTTTTAAACATAGAGATATACTGTGCTTGCCCCGCTTCATCCGATACATAGTAGATCGTTGCCGCTTCCTTCGGTTCCTCTTTCTTTTCTTCCGCTTTTTCCTCTGCAGCATTTCCTTCCGCTTTGTCTTCCGGCTTGTCCGCCTCTTTCGCTTTGCCGACAAACTCCTCCAGCGTCTTATACTCACCGTTCAGATCCTTATAAACGATGATGTCCTTGACTTTGGAATAAAAATCTTCGTCCTTGATGCAGCCAAGCTTGATAAACACGGAAATATCATTCCAGCAATTGCAGAACTTTTCACGATCGGTCTTGAACAAGCCCGTCAGCTTGTCCGCAACCTTCTTCGTAATATGCTTGGAAATTTTCTGAACCTGACGGTCGTTCTGCAGAAAACTTCTCGATACGTTCAAAGGAATGTCCGGGCAATCGATCACGCCGTTGAGAAGCAACAGATATTCAGGGATCACTTCCTTGATGTTATCCGCAATAAATACCTGATTGCAATACAGCTTTACTTTGCCGCGCTCCAGCTCGACCTTGCTCTTGACCTTCGGGAAATACAAAATACCTTTCAGGCGGAAAGGATAATCCATATTCAGATGGATCCAGAACAGCGGATCATGATAGTCGTGGAATGTCTTGCGGTAAAAATCTTTGTATTCGTCCTCCGTGCAATCTTTCGGATTCTTCAAATACAAAGGCTGCGTATCGTTGAGCGGCTTATCGTCCTTTCCCTGATAATTCAGATAAATATTATACGGCATGAATGCACAATATTTCTCGACTAGTGAACGGATCCTTCCTTCATCGAGAAATTCTTTTTCTTCATCCGCAATGTGCATGACGATCTTCGTGCTGCGATCCTGTTTGTCGCATTCTTCGATCGTGTACGTGTTCTCCCCGTCCGATTCCCAACGAACCGCCTTTGCGTCCGCTTTATATGATTTCGTGAAGATCTCAATATCATCGGAAACCATATACGCCGAATAGAACCCCAGGCCGAAATGCCCGATGATCCCTTCTCCGCCCGCTTTTTCATACTTGGACAGAAAATCCGCCGCACCCGAAAAAGCGATCTGCGTTATATATTTTTCCACTTCCTCTTCGGTCATGCCGAGTCCGTTGTCTTCAACCGTCAGCGTTTTTGCATCCTTGTCGATCCCGATCTTGATGCAATACTCGGCGCCGTCTTCCTGCGCTTCCCCCATCCCGACAAGTTTCTTAAACTTCGTGATCGCATCCACACCGTTCGCTACGATTTCACGCAGAAAAATATCCTTGTCCGAATACAACCATTTTTTGATAATAGGCATCATGTTTTCGCTCGAAATGCGAATATTCCCTTGTTTAGCCATATTAACACCTCCCTATAATCAAAAACCCCGCTCAGCGGCGGGGTTTGAATTTTTATCAGTCGTTATTTTTGTTCTGGTTTTCCAGCATCTCCGCAATGGACGCACCGCCGATTCCGCCTTCCGTCCATTCCCTGAACTCGTCATCCTCTCTGTTTTCACGCGGCTGACGCGCTCTTCTGGGTTTGCGTTCACCCTTGTCTTCACCGTTGTTCGTATTTTCACGGCGCGTACGAACTTTCGTTACTTCCGGTTCGGGAAGAAGCGCTTTGATGGAAAGAGTCATCTTCTTGTTTGCAGGATCCAGTACGAGGATCTTCGCATCGATCTCTTCCCCGATCGTCAGTACAGACGTCGGATTCTCCAGCCATTCATGCGAGATCTGAGATACGTGAACCAATCCGTCCACTCCGTTCTCTACTTCCACAAACGCACCGAACGGTACGATACGGACAACTTTGCCGTGCACGACATCGCCTTCCGCATACTTTTCAGCAACCAGATCCCAAGGCTGGGGCTGGAGCTGTTTATAGCCGATGGAAACTTTCTTGTTCTCTTCGTCTACTTTCAATACCTTGAACTGATATTTCTTGCCGATCTCCAAAACATCGGTAACATTCTTCGCTCCCGACCAGGACAGATCAGAAATGTGCGCAAGGCAGTCAAATCCGTTGACGGATACGAACGCACCGAAATTCGTTACGCGCTCTACTTTTCCTTCCACAACATCGCCCACATGCGTGTTTGCAAAGAATTCCGCTTCCTTCTCAGCCTTCGCCGCATCACGCGCCGCTCTTTCCTCTTCGAGGATCACGCGCTGCGATGCAATGATCTCCTTCTTACGATCGGATTTCTTGATCTCCAGAGCCTTCAGACGCAGTTTCTTGCCTACGTATTTATCCAGCTCCTTCACATATCCCATGCGAATTTCTTTCGCAGGTACGAACACCGAATACGTTCCCATAGACGCAGTCAGACCGCCCTTATTGAAACCTGTGCAGGTTACATCGAATTCTTCGCCGTTGGCGATCGCTTCGATCTTGCCTTCCTCTTCCTTCATCTGCTTGATGATCTTCTGAGAAAGTTTTACAGGGTTTGCAGGAGATACGACCATCACTTCGATCTCGTCCCCCACTTTCGCCGCAAAATCTTCCGGTTTGTATTCGTCGCATTCGATCTCGTCTTTTTCAAGCAAGATTTCCTTTTTAAAATTCGGCAACAACACAGCCACGCCCTCATCTGACGCCGAAGATATGATCGCGCTCACCAGCTGACCTTTCTTCAATTTTGACTGCCCGTTGTCCATCTGCGCAACGACATCTGCCATACTGGTTTCGACTTCGTTCGTTGCCTTTACTTCCGTGTTGTTATCCATCTTAAAAAGAACCTCCTGCGTTTGCGTGTGCGGAGTCGATGCTCCGGACACAATGCCTACATTTTTAAAATTTTTTATTTTTTGATATTCGAAGCTATCGGGATCGGAAATTCGGAATACGTTCGCACAACGGCTTTTACAGATTTCATACAGCTTGTTCGTACTG
>USSJ01000164.1 GCA_900557285.1 uncultured Clostridia bacterium
AAAGGAAAGTAAATCTATGGATTTCCTGTCCACATTTTTAAATGTTCTCATTATTGTAGTTTTGGCGATCCCGGGATATTTTCTTCGGAAAGTGAAGTTATTCCCCGAAACGGCGGCGAGCATTCTGGCGGTATTGCTCTTATATATTTCTCAACCGTTTCTGATGATGTCGTCGCTGTTGAATAAGCCGTTTGAGTCGTCGATGTTGATCAATTTTGCGTGGGTGATCGGTTTTGCGATTGTTCTGCAATTCATGGTTTATTTTGTGGCGCGCCTGATTTTTTGGAAATGCAAGGATGAAGCGGCAAAAAGGGCGTGTGTTGCTACATCTTATTTGGGGAACGTCGGGTTTATGGGGATCCCCGTCATGCAAATGCTTTTCCCTGGCAATACGGATCTGGTATTGTATACGGTTGTCTATAATATTGCGTTCAACGCGATGACTTGGACATTGGGGGTGTATGCGATCACGGGAGAGCGGAAGCGGATCAACGCTTTGAAAATAATTTTAAATCCCCCGACGATTGCGGTTATAGTGGCTTTGCCGTTTTTCTTTTGCAATGTAGCGATTCCCGAACAGGTTATGACGCCGATATCCTATCTGGGGGATATGACTTTGCCTCTGTCCATGATCATATTGGGAGTGCGGTTGGCGGATATGAGACCGATACGTCTGATCAATGACGGGAAGGTGTATGTTGCGACATTTGTGAAGCTGATCATTTCGCCTCTGCTGTCTTTGGGCGTAATGCTGTTGATTTCTCTGCTTGTGCCGATCGACGGGTATGTTTTGGTGGCCCTGTACGTCATTGCGGCCATGCCGGCGGCGTCCAGCGCGCTGAACTTTGCCGAGATGTATAACGGAGACAGGGAAACCGCCGCTGCGTCAACGCTGATGAGCACGATTCTGTGCATTGTAACCATTCCGGTTCTGATGTTATTGTGTCAGTACCTGGTCTGAACTTTTTAATGATTTGTTAAAAGGCCGCAAAACACAATTTTGTGTTTTGCGGCTTTTTGCATTTACACGGTGAAATACGGTAATATATGGCGAGCTGCAGACAGTTGCAGGTAACGACGAATAGTTACAGGCAGATACAGTGAGATATATCGAGACACAGTAAGATCCGGAAATATATATGTGCAAGCGTCATTGCTGGCAACAGAGTATAAATCATACACCAATAAACGTTATATATGTTAAAACCAGCCCGTCGGCATAAATGCCGACGGGCTGATTCAAAAAAAAGATGAGAGATAAATTTTCAAAACGGTTCAGACGATGCCGAGATGAAAAATGCCGAGTGTGACGCCGCAGAAAAGGAGCAAAGATAAGACGTCAGTGATCGTGGTGATAAAGGGATTGGCAAATACGGCGGGGTCAATGTGGATTGCTTTTGCGAAGATAGGAACGCAGCAGCCCACGATTTTTGCAACGATCACGGCGAAAGCTATGGCAAGTCCGACGGCAAGGGAATAAAGCAGGGTATATTGGTACCCGAAAATAAGGCGGTCTACGAGTTGCAGTTTGGCAAAGCAAACAATGCCGACGGAGACGGCCACGAGAACGGAAACGCGGAGTTCTTTCCAGATGACTTTTCCGATATCGCGAGGACGGATCTCGTCGAGCGCCATGCCGCGAATGACGGTAACGGAAGCTTGGCTGCCGGCGTTTCCGCCGGTTCCCATGACCATCGGTACACAGGCGACGAGCAAAGTGGAGAGCATGGCTTCATAGTTATTCAAAATAAGGCCCGTAAAAGTAGCGCTGACCATCAGGATCAAAAGCCAGGGGATTCTGTGCAGATAGATTTTCAAAACACTGGTTTCAAGGTACGGCTTATCGGACGGCGTGACCGAATTGATATAGGAGATATCTTCGGTTGCCTCATCCGTGATGACGTCCAAAGCATCGTCGACCGTGACTATGCCGACGAGCCTGTTTTCCTGATCCACGACCGGAACAGAGAGGAGGTCGTATTTGGAAAGGAGGTGAGCGACTTCTTCTTTATCCTGGTGAGTATCGACAAAAATGCAGTTGGTATCCATGAAATTCTCGACTTTTTCCTCGTAGGCATGGAGGAAAAGGTCTTTGACGGTGACGGTGCCGAGCAAGGTTTTCTGGTCGTCTGTGACGTAGCAGGTATAAATGGTTTCCTTGTCGATGGCTTCTTTTCGGATCTTATCGAAGCATTGGCGGACAGTCATGTGGGAGCGGAGCGAAATACATTCCGTTGTCATGATGCTGCCGGCGCTGTCTTTCGGATATTTTAAAATTTCGTTGATCTCTTTGCGGGTTTCGCTGTCGGCCTGCTGCAGGATTCTTTTGACGACGTTGGCAGGCATTTCTTCGATGATATCGACGGTATCATCGACGAACAGGTCGTCGATGATAAGTTTCAGTTCCTTATCGGAAAAGGAGCGTATCAGAAGTTCCTGTTGGGCGCTGTTCATTTCGACGAATGTTTCCGCCGCCAGTTCTTTGGGGAGAAGCCGGAAAATGATAGGGAGATCGGTTTCATCGAGTTCAGAGAAAATTTCAGCCAGGTCGACCGGTTCCAGTTCTGCAAGGAGCGGTTTTAAGAGGGTAAATTTCTTTTCTTCGAGGTAGTCGAGGATTTCCACGATCTTATCGTTTCTGTTTTCCGGGGTAGCCTTGAGCAAGACTTCATGTACAACGTCAGTCGGCATGCTCCCGAGCAATTCTTCTACGTCGTCGTCGATGATTTCATCGGTGACCGATTGAAGTTTGACGTCGCTGAAATCTTTCAGAACGCGTTTTTGTGTTTCGCGGTTTAAGAGCACGAAAACGTCGGCAGCGGTCTCTTTGTCGAGCAAACCGAATAACTTTGTCAGATGGTCGCTTTCGAGTGAATCCAAAAGATCAGCGAGCTCTTCGAGAGTAACGTCTTTGAGTAAGTCGGTCAGTTCGTCCGTTTTTTCGTCGTTCAAAAGCTGGATAATTTTCTCTTTCACGGTATGACCTCCCAAAATACTTTACTGAATTGTAGTATAATTTTTTTTAGTGATTTTGTCAAGCGTTGAAGGTAAAAGTGGCGGACCGGGACAGATTTTTAAGTAAATTATTTTTATAAATCGGGTCGCCTGTCGGTTGAATACAAATCTGATTTGTGGTATAATAAGAGAAAAGCGAAAAACGAGGTTCGGCTATGAATCAAAGAATGTTTGAACTGGGCAGCAAACGCTCCGTCATACGGGAAATTTTTGAATTCGGGAGAAAGCGCAAGCAGGAAATCGGAGCTGAAAATGTATATGATTTCAGCTTGGGAAATCCGAGTGTAGAGCCGCCGGCAGAAGTGAAGCGGGCGATGATCGACGTGCTGGAAAATGAGCAGCCGGGATATGTTCATGGATATATGAGTAATTCCGGTTATGAGGAAGTTCGTGCTGCCATCGCAAACCATCTGAATACACAATTTGATACCCATTTTCATGAGGAAAATATTGTCATGACCGTGGGAGCCGCCGGAGGGCTCAATGTCGCATTGAAAACCTTGTTAAATCCGGGCGATGAAGTAATTGTGTTTGCTCCGTATTTTGGAGAATACAATAATTATGTGGCAAATTACGGCGGAAAGGTCGTTGTGATCTCTCCGGACACCGCGACGTTTATGCCGAAATTAGATGAATTGGAGAAAAAAATAACAGCAAAGACCAAAGCTGTCATTATCAATACGCCAAACAATCCCACAGGTGTAGTATATTCTGAAAAAGTGCTGCAGGATCTGGCAAAAGTGCTGGAGGACAAGCAGACCGAATTTGGTACAGACATTTACCTGATTTC
>USSJ01000165.1 GCA_900557285.1 uncultured Clostridia bacterium
GAATTGAAAACGTCGAATCCAACCTTGGCACGGCAATCCGAACGGGAGTCGTTCTGGTTATAGCATGGGGAATTGTCTTTGCCAAGAAAAAATATAAACTTATTCCTTCAATTCCTAAAAAAGACCTGTTCTTCATACTGCTTTCCGGATTGACAACCGGTGCTTCCTGGCTTTGCTACTACCATGCCCTACAAACGGGGATCGTCAGCGTTGTCGTCCCCATCGACAAGATGAGCCTCGCGGTTACAATTCTGTTCTCCCTGATCTTCCTCAAAGAAAAGTTATCTCTAAAAGCATGGATCGGATTATTTCTTATCCTCGCAGGAACGTTATTCATGACAATTTATGCGTAATCCGAATTCTGTGAAAAAGTACAAAAAGCAGCAAAAAAGCAAAGCGGCAAAACGCGAAACATTCGCGTTTTGCCGCTTTTTTCAATCTGATTCATCAGAGCAACTGTTTTCTTTGTTCTTCCTCTGAAAGCGTAGAAAGATATTTCGGAGCGATATCAAAGACGGTCACCGCCCCCGTTTTGCCTTCCTTTGCCAACCGATACACCGCACGCGCATAGGCAACCAGAACACTGGAAGTAAACTCGGGATTGCTGTCCAGCTTCAAAGAAAATTCCATCAAAAATTTATTGTCCGCCGCAGATTTTCCCGAACGAAGCACAAAACCGCCGTGCGGGATCCCGCTGTGATTTTTCTTCAGTTCCTCTTCCGAAATAAAATGAACGGTCGTATCGTAATCGGCAAAATAATTGGGCATTTCTTTGATCTCTTTTTCGATCCTTGCAAGATCCGCCCCGTCTTCCGCCACCACATAACACTCGCGCGTATGCTTTTCGCGCGTCGTAAGCTGCGGATTTTCGCCGCTGCGCACCTTTTCAAGAGCGCTTTCGACCGGCACCGTGTACTGCCGCGCGTCTTTTACGCCTTTCACCCGACGGATCGCGTCGCTGTGGCCCTGGCTTACCCCCTTTCCCCAAAAGGTATAGGTACTTCCGTCTGCCAGCGAAGAACCGAAATAAATGCGTGCCAATGAAAAAAGACCCGGATCCCAACCGATACTCATCGCTCCGACATGTCCCGTTTCTTTCGCCGCCGCATCCAATGCGTCAAAATATGCCGGGATCTTTGCATGTGTGTCAAAACTGTCGACCGTATGAAATATTCTCACCGTCTGCACCGACTGCTCCGGAAGATCGGTCGCACTGCCGCCGCACAAAATCATTACATCGATCTTGTCCGCATAATTTTTTAAATTTTCCGTCTTTTCCACCGTAACGGGCAGCACCGTCTGAACCGATGACGGGTCACGCCGCGTAAATACGGCAACCACTTCCATATCCGGATTCTGCGCCGCCGCATACTGCACGCCGCGGCCAAGATTGCCGTACCCTAAAATTCCCAATCTGATTTTTTGCATAAATGCTCTCTCCTCACAAAATATTTTCATAAATCAGTTTACCGCGTATTCCTAAAAATGTCAAGCATCTGCACCCGCCGCCTTTCCGCCCGTTGTTTTCGTTCAATTTTTTACAACCTCCGCATGCAAAAAAACTCTCCGCTCCCCCCCCCTTCTGCGCAGAACCCAACTTCAAATTGTATACGGTCCGCAAAATACGCTCAGTCGCCGCAGCGACTGCCTGCGCTTTGATTGCGCAGGCAGGCGCTGTAAAAACTGTTTATAACTTTACGTCGCGAGCCGTTCATTACACGATTTTCATACGGGAAATTTCCTTTCCTTCTATGTCTTTCAAAATCAGCTCTGCTTTTTCCAATACGAGATAACTGTTGGGTGTTCCGCCTTTCGGTAAAGAAACGGAGCCGCAATTTGCCACGACAAGCTCTCCGACGCGGCGGATAAAACCTGTATGATAATGGCCGTAAAGAAATGCGTCGCCGCAGTTTTTCGGCAGATTATCGATACAAAACCGATCGCCGTGCTGTAAAAAGATCTTTTTCCCGCTGTCAAAGATCACCGCTTCCGAAACAAACTCAAAATCTGAGATCATGGTGTCCACGTCGCTGTCGCAATTTCCTTTCACGACCGTCAGCTTCTTTGCCAGCCCGTTCAGAACTGAGGCCACTCCCATCGGGTCGTATCCTTCCGGCAAAGGATTGCGAGGGCCGTGGTTATATATATCTCCCAACAAGATCAATTGATCTGCTTGTTCGGCCTTAAACCTTTCCGCTACTTTCTCCGCATAATACTTCGACCCGTGTATATCCGATGCGATCAAAAATTTCATAAACGATTTCCCTTCTCCGATCTGTTAACTCCACCGAAGCCCTTTCGTTTCGTCGGCTGTTTGTTTTTTATAAGAATTGCCGCCGCGGAGCACAAATTTTGCGCTCCGCGGCATTCTAAACTATTTTACAATAAATTTATACGCCGTAACCGAATGATAGATCTTGTTTTTTTCAAACATACAATCACCCAGCGCCGCATACGCCGGCACATTCACACTGTTGGGAATGTACTGCGTTTCCATGCAGAATCCGTAATTGCGGTTGTAAAATCCCGATTTTCCTTTCTGACTCAGTCCGTTCCCCGTATACAACTGCACCGCAGGCATATCCGTATATACTTCCATGGTCAACCCGCTCCGCTCGCTTTCCGCTTCCGCAATTTTACCGTACGCCCCCGCAGCCTTATTCAACACATAATTCACGTCGTATCCGTCCTGCACACGAATGTCCGGATCCTCATCGTCCCCGATGCGCTCTCCGATTCTGTGCGCCTTGCGGAAATCAAACGGCGTTCCCGTCACATCACGGAATTCCCCGTGCGGGATGAGCGTTTCGTCCGTCGGAGTGATCCTGTCTGCATCGATCGTCAGGAAGGTATCCAGTACATTTCCGCTGCCTTCGCCGTCCAGATTAAAATAAGCGTGATTGGTCATGTTGATCGGCGTCTTTTTGTCAGACATCGCCGTATACTCAATTTTCAGTTCTCCGCCGACCAACGTATAGCAAACCTGTACGCGCAGATTGCCCGGATAATTTTCTTCCCCGTCCGCACTGACCGTACTCAACGCCAAAGTATTGCCGTCATGTCCTTCGAATACATAATTCCAGATCTTCTTATCAAAACCGACCTTCCCGCCGTGCAGGTGATTCCCCCTGTCATTGCAATACAACTGGTATTCTTCCCCGTCCACAACGAGATGCCCTTTGTCGATACGATTGCCGAAACGGCCGATCAGCGCGCCAAGATATCCGCCGTTTCTTTCATAACTCGCTACATCATCATACCCTAAAACCACGTCGATCAGCTTCCCTTCACGGTTCGCTATCTTCAGCGACTGGATGATTCCGCCATAGTTCAGGATCGTCGCTTCGTTCGCTCCGTCTTTGATCTTGAACGCAAGGACATCCCTTCCGTCCGACGTTTTACCGAATACGCTCGCGTGTATCATAACCATTCCTCCTTTTTCCCGATTCTTTCCGCTTTTATTAAATTAACTCCGAAAGCTCCAGCCTTGTCGCTCCCGGTATGCGGACGCTCGCCGTAAATACATTCTCTTTACCGAAAACTTTGCTCATTTGTGCAACGTATTTTTCAACTTCCGCATCCGCAAGATATGCCAGGATCGTCCCCGCAAATCCGCCGCCGTGTACACGCACGGCTCCGTCTTTGATCAGACGCTCCGACATATGTATCGCCAATGCCACAGGCTGCTCTACACTCCCGGGCACATAACAATTCTGCAAACAGTTTAAACTGCTTACTCCGGATTCTCCGATCGCTTTCAAAAAATCGGAA
>USSJ01000166.1 GCA_900557285.1 uncultured Clostridia bacterium
TCGAGAGTCTGCGCTCTCGAACGAAAAACCGCAAGAATACTGCTCATTTTTTCTCCTTCGTTGCGCCGCTTTGCAATTTTTCAATTTTGCGGCATATATTACAGTATATGAACGCAGGCGCGCAAATTGTTTTTTCACCCTTCAAAGCACGTCTGAAAAATTTCCGCGCCCGAAAAGCGGAAAAGGAGGTCCCATGATCTATTTTGACAATGCGGCAACGGGCGGAAAAAAACCGGACAGCGTGATACGCGCCGTAACCGCAACTTTGCAAGGTTACTGTGCAAATCCGGGCAGAAGCGGCCACACCCTGTCCCTTGCCGCCGCGCAGGAAGTACTGCGCACAAGAAAACTTCTGCAGAACTTTTTTAATGCTCCCGACTGTGAACGTGTTATCCTGACAAAAAACTGCACCGAGGCGCTCAACTATGCTATCTTCGGGCTCTTTCGTCATAAAAATGTTACAACGTCTCAGGAAAAACCGCACATAGTCTCGACCGTCGCCGAGCACAATTCCGTCTTAAGGCCGCTCTTTTATCTGGAGCGGGAAGGACTTGCCGAAATCACGCTTGTACCTCTCAAGCGCGGGAAGATCCTTCCGCAAGACATTGCTTCGGCCGTTCGGAAAAACACGATCGCCGCCGTATTCACGCTGGCTTCCAACGTTACGGGAACGAGCATAGACCCTGCCCGCGTGCGCGCGCTTCTTCCCGAAAACATCATCATGATCTGCGACGGAGCGCAGGCAGGCGGACACATCCCCATCGATATGCAGGCTTCGGGGATCGACGCGCTCTGCCTTGCCGGGCATAAAGGCTTGTACGGCATTCAGGGAAGCGGCGCCCTGCTTCTTTCCGGGCGGTATTCCCCCGAACCTCTGCTGTTCGGAGGCACGGGAAGCGAAAGCTTTAATCCGAATATGCCGGATTTTTATCCCGACCGTCTGG
The DNA here is from genome assembly GCA_900557285.1 of uncultured Clostridia bacterium. Taxonomy (GTDB): domain Bacteria; phylum Bacillota; class Clostridia; order Christensenellales; family Borkfalkiaceae; genus Borkfalkia. Next base: position 945 of record USSJ01000166.1, read on the forward strand.
AAGCAGGAACCATTTCCTGCCCTGCCGCAGCTTCTCTGGCGGAAGGCATCTTGTACCTTACAACAAGACTGCCGCAGATCGGTTCGCACTTAAAAGAGCTGACGCACGTTCTGATCCAAGGTCTTAGTAAAATTCCGCATATACGCGTTTATTCGGTCTCCAACCCGTTCGGGATCGTCGCTTTTTCCTGCGAAATTCTGCAATCGGAATTTGTTGCACAGCGGCTGTCCGACGATTATGACATCGCCGTACGGGGCGGTCTTCATTGTGCGCCGCGCATGCACAGAGCGCTCGGTACACAAGACGGACTTGTCCGCATCAGTCTGAGCGAATTCAACACGGCTTCCGAAGTTGAAATCTTTTTGGACGCCGTACGGGAAATTGCCGCCGATTCCTGAACATGATCGGAAAGCGCCTGCTTTCTTATCCCGTCTTAGCCGATTTTTTTACACTGCCGCACCCTTTCAGACCGATCGGCTGTATTCGTTACCGCGCCCGCAAGGTTTCATCGGCTTTTTTTGACATAGGCACATGAACCGATCGGAACGATCCGATTTCCTTTGCGCCATAAAAAATCTGCCGCGCATCCCCTCTTGCGGATGCGCGGCAGAGAAAAATATTTCGAACCAAGCCGATTCATCTTCCAAATACGGATATGTATTACATTTTTTTCAGTTTTTTGACGATCTGGTCGAGTTTTTTTCGTTTGGCACCGTCCAGCATGGGAGCGACGGCACGGTAAAAGTTATCCAACTCCGCATCGGTGAGCGTACCTGCCTTTCTGCCGCGTTCCGCTTCCTGATAGATCGCGCGCAGAATATCCGCCTCGCCTTTGCCTTCGAATGCGCGGGCGATCGTATTCGCCGTTTGCTGTACATCGGAAGGGATCCCTTCTGTTTTCCCTTTGGAATTCTTTACGAAATCGTTAAAATCCTGCATAAGCACCTCCGATAAAGATTATACAATCATATCATATGCGGCGGGGGTATCTTTTGCCCCTGCAAGGAGATTGCCATGGAAATCATCATGCTGACTTTACTGCTTTTAGCGGCGGCAGATTCCAAAAACAGGTCCGCCTTTGCACAGCTCAAACCGTTTGCCGATTTTTTGGAAACAGGCGACCTTCGCAAACTCGCCGAAAGCGAAAAATTCAGACAAATGCAGATCGGAAATGTCAAAGGAAAAGACATTCTGGCGGCTTACGACGCGATTCAGACGATCAGCCGCAACGCGGGAGAACTTAAATTGCTTGCCGACGGAAAATTGCCCGACTTAGGAAAACTGGCGGGTATACTTTCCCCGGATACAGCTAAAAACCTCGGCGTCCTTTCCGGGATTTTTAAGCAAAACCCTGCCCCCGAAAGCTCTCAACCGATTTCTGAAGAAGAGCCGGATTCCCTTTCCCCCATTGCCGGCATCGCCGACAAAGAAATTGTCTATGCTCTCACGCGCTACTTTGCTTAAAAAAGACCCGCAGTGCTTACAAAGCACTGCGGGTCTTTCCCTGTCCGAAAAAACATTCGACAGCCGCAAAGCTGTCTCATTTTAAGAAATTTTACTCAATATCGTATCCAGCTCGGGATCGCCGTAAACGCCGTTCCCCTCCGCAAACACTGCCGTCGGATGTTTTCCGTCTTCGCCGTCCTCCGTCGTAATCCCCTTATCGTGGATACAATTTCCGTTCGGCCAATAGATCTGCGCCGTCGTAAGCTTCACGGCTTCATCCAGCGACGGATTGTAAAAATAGCTCTGCATGATCCCTTTCCCGAACGTTTTCGCAAAACCGTCGCCCGAAGGGTAATCCTTACTCGGCGTATCGGTCAGGAAAATATCTTCGTAACCGATCGTACCGTAACTGATCATGGCACCCATCAACGCTTCGGAAGCGGAAGCCGTGTTCCCGTTTGCCGCCACGTAGATCTTCTTCCCGTTAAAATAGGTATTGTAATCATTGCCGCTTGCCGTATAATTTTCCACAAGCCCGTTTTTATATTTTGCCGTCAATACGATCTCGTTCTGCGAAGAGGCGTTTTTCAGAAGGTGCGAACTGATGTTCTGCATGACCGAAAGGCTTCCGCCCCCGTCATTGCGAAGATCGAACAACAGCGTCCCGCATCCGTCCTGATTAAACTGTTCCAGTGCCTTCGTAAATTCGCTCGCCGCTCCCGCATTGAATTCCACAAGTTTCAGATACGCCGTATTCCCGTAAACTTTTTCGTCCGCCGAAACATACTCGGAAACATCCGTCCATGTGCCCGGATCTTTCTCATTTTCATACTTCATCATCCACGCCTTTCCGTTTGCCGCGTAAAGGACATAGCTTTCCACATACTGCGAAAGCTGTACGCTGATCACCGTACTCTGCGCCGCCGCCAGTTCTTCTTCGTTTTTCACGTCCTCTGCCGTAAAACGCAGATACACGGTATCCCCCGATTTATACTTTGCCAGCTCCTGCTTCAAAGTTTCGCTGTCAAAAATATTCGTCAACCCGTCTTTCTGTGTCCCGATCCCCGTCAGGGACAAACCCGTTTCAATATTCATCGGATGATCGGGATCTTTCTCCGCATAGAATACGGGAGAATTGAGAGCAACGCGCGCCACTTTGTTTGTATCCAGGAAAAATGACAGCCCGATGCCGTCCATGATGCCCATATTGGAATTGACGACTTCATCGTACTCGTCGGACGTAAAATACTGCGAATAGGGATCGAGAATCGCCCCCACGCCGTCGATCGCCGCCTGCCAGAACTGATCATCCGAAATATCCTTGTAATACTCCGATTGCACGCGCTCCTTAAACCAGAGCAGTG
>USSJ01000167.1 GCA_900557285.1 uncultured Clostridia bacterium
GTACGACGATAAAGTCATGCGCCCCCTGCCTGCAAATACGATTTCAAGATCAAGTCCCGAACAAAAATTTTCAAGCGATATCGTTTCCTGCACGTTCATATCTTCTCCCCAAAACCAAATTTTCGTATGACATATGCCACACCGTCGTCATCGCAGGACTTCGTAACAAATCCCGCCTGTTTTTTTAAATCTTCTTCGCCGTTTTCAACGGCAACCCCCAAGCCCGCAGCTTTGAGCATCGGCAAATCATTGTAATTATCCCCGACCGCAACGGTCTGTTCGATCGGTATATGATAATAATCCGCAAGATATCGCAACGCCCCGCCTTTATCACAGCCTTGCATCACGATCTCCACCAGATTTTCGGTGCTCGTCGTGGTATAGAACCGATCCCCGAAAGCTCTTTCGACCGATTCCAATATCTCGTCCCTGACTTCCGATTCACACACGACAACGATCTTATGCGGAGAAATTCCCTTCTCTTCCACAACCTTTGAAATAGCAAAAGGAGTAAGAATCCCCCTGACGTTGCATGCTTTTTCATACCATTTCCGAAACTCATCATCCTTATTGACATACAGAACGTCACCGTCGTAGACATGGATGTGCAGTCCGCTTTTCTGCAAAAACAGACAAATCCGCACGGCGTCCGTCTCTGACAACGGTTCCGCTCTCGATATCCGTAATCAGCGCGCCCTGATAAGATGCTATCAGTCCCTTTAACCCAAGCTGTCGGGCATATGGAAGAATCGAAACCGGCATCCGCCCCGTACACAACGCAAATACGCCGCCCGCTTCCGTATATTTTTCGACCGCCGAAAGATTTCCGTCCGATATTCCGCCTGCCGTACGCCGCAAAGTCCCGTCAAAATCTGATACGATCAATCTGTATGGCAACATATTTTACAGTTCATCCTCAAAATATTTTTTTATCACCCCTGCCAAAGTGTCTCCGATCCCTTCCACGGCAGCAAGCTTTTTGACATCGGCCCGCATGATTCTGTCGATCGTTCCGAACTTTTCCATCAATGCTCGCCTTTTGATCTTTCCTACGCCCGGAATTTCCGCCAAAACGCTCGTCAAAGACCGCTTGCTGTGTATATTGCGGAAAAACGTGATCGCAAAACGGTGCGCCTCATCGCGAATACGCTGCAGCATCTGCAGACAAACATCACGTTTGTCCAGCAGAACGCTCTCTTTATTCGATAAAGTAAAAATCTCTTCCTCTCTCTTGGCTAAGGAAATCAAATCGATATCCCGTATGCCTCTTTCGTCGAATATCTTTTTGACAGCGGAAAGCTGTCCTTTGCCGCCGTCGATGATCACAAGATCCGGCTTCGGGAAATTGTCCTCATCTTGCGTTCCGAGCTTTGAAAGACGCCTAGTCAAAACTTCCTGCAGACTGGCGAAATCGTTTGCTCCTTCCACCGTTTTGATCCTGAACCGCCTGTATTGTGACCGATCCGCTTCTCCGTCGATAAAGACGACCATCGATCCGACTTTATCCACACCGCTGATATTGGAAATATCGTAACATTCCATGCGGCGAGGATAACGCGACAAGCCCAAAATTTCCTGCAGGCGGCGGCAGGCATTCACCGTCATATCCTCTTTATGGCGTATTTTATCGATCGCCTTCTCCAAAAATTCGGCTGCATTGTTGGCGGCCATATCCAAAAGCTGTTTTCGTATTCCCTGCTTCGGGATCAATACGTTTACGCTTTTGCCATACGTCGCACGGAAAAACTCTTCCAGCAAAGGCGCCTCGCAAAATTCCTGTACGATGATCTCGTCCGGGATCTCGTGCGCAGAATAATACTGCAAAATAAAGGAAGTCAAAGCCTCCGCGTCTGTCGAAGCATTCTCTACGGCAAACGTACTGGCACCCTGCATGATGCCGCGGCGCGTGATCAAAATGTTTATCGCCGAATACAGATTGTTGCTGACATAAGCGATCACATCCGCATTTATGTCCCGATTCAAAGATGTGATCCGCTTTAAAGCGATCTTCGAGAGCATCTCGAGCTTTGTACGGCAATCCAGCGCCAGTTCGAATTCTTCATTCTCCGCAAAATACGCCATTTTCTCCTTCAAAAGCTGTTCCACTCCCGAATCATCCCCATCCAGAAAGCGCATTGCTGCTTTTACCCGTTCATTGTATTCCGCTTCCGTGATCAGATGTGCACATGGCGCCGGGCAACGGTGAATATGATAATTCAAGCAGGGCTTCTTCGGCTTGTCCGTGATGGATACCGTGCATACGCGTACCCCAAAAGCCGTATTGACTATTTCCAGAACATCTTTGACCCGAACGCCGCCCATATACGGCCCGAAATATTTACTCCCTTTTTTCAGTTTCCGTGAAATCGTGAAATTCGGATAACGCTCCGAAACGGATACCTTGATATACGGATATGTCTTATCGTCTTTCAGAAGAATATTGTATTTGGGCTTATACTTTTTGATCAGATTGTTTTCAAGGGAAAGTGCATCTATTTCCGACTTTGTTATAATATAGTAGAAATCCGAAATATTCGCGACCATTGCCGCAACTTTTTCTGTCTTGAGCGTTGCGTGAAAGTATTGCCTGACCCGATTTTTAAGGACGCGTGCCTTTCCGACATAGATGACGTTTTTATCCTTGTCGAGCATTATATATACACCCGGCTTATCGGGCAGTAATTTTAACTTCTCCTGAATCTCATTCATAGCAGTTTTGCAACTCCCTGCTTATTATACAATAATGAGCTGAAATTTGCAATAAAAAAGAGCAACTTGCTCGTTGCTCTTTTTTCAATACCCCAAAAATTCGACGCCTTTCAACAACACATCGTTCACGGTATCGTTGCTCAAACTGTAAAAAATTACCTTTCCGACCCGACTGCTTTTGACTATTCCGATATTTTTCAAAAAACGAAGCTGATGCGAAACCGTTGTCTGATTCAACTCCAATACCAGCGAAATATCCGTAACACATAATTCAGTGATCGCCAGCGCCGATAAAATGCGCAGCCGCGTCTGATCCGCAAACACCGAAAAAAAACTGACCAATCCCTCCAATATTTCTCCCTCCGGAACATAATTTTCGATCAGCGTTTGCGTTCTGCCGTCTAATAACAGCGTTTCTGCCGCCATAATTTTACTCCTTTTTATGTATTCTTTCCTGAATATTATAATATTCATAAGCTGATATGTCAATATGAACATATTTCGTATTCTGTCGAAAAAATAGAAGTTTACAAATATTTTGTCAAAACGCCGACTTGACGCATACTATACAATAAATCACTTTACAGGAGACAGGTTTTTCTCCTTTTTCCTGTTTCGGCATCCGGGAAAGCGCAAATATGTGCTTTCCCGGATGTTCTTCCCCGGCGTATTTCACAGCAATCCGCAGACTGTTTTGAAAATAAAAAGAAAGCCGAATCGCGCTAAAAAATTGCACGGTTCGGCTTTCATTCTTTCTTGCATTCGATACAACCTATTTGATTTTTTTGACCGTATAGCCGGCATCTTCGACGGCGTGCTTCAAAGTCTCGTCGGAAAGTTCCGTTTCCACAAAGGCACATTTTTTCTTCAAGTCTACTGTCGCTTTCGTGCCTTCCAGTGCATTCAGTGCTTTTTCTACTCTCGCGGAACAGTGACCGCAGCTCATTCCGTCGATCAATATAGTCTTTTTCATAACTTCTTCTCCTTTCTGATGATTTATTTCTTTTTTCAGAGTTTTAGGCTTAAAGCGCATCAAACGCAG